>DATKWR010000834.1:0-2754 GCA_035529475.1 Sedimentisphaerales bacterium
GCCGACACCGCAGCCGTAAACAGCCAGACCGGCGCCGCGGCCGTGATGACGCTTACCTACCTTGCCCCTGGTCCACTCGATCAGGATCGTCGCCGGCTGCTGCTCGTCGAGCAGGTCCCGCAGATCGTGACGCATACCGCATATCCGGCCATACGACGGCTCCGACTTCATCGCCGGTGTAATCAGCCCGGCCCCGATCAGCCGAGTCGCCGAGACCATAACCGACCAGCCGACGACCGTGCTCGATGGGTCCAGGGACAACACCGATTGACTATTTACTATTGATGATTGTCTATTGTTCATTGCGCGCTCGCTCGGCACGTTTGTAACACCGGAACTGCTCTTTGTGCTCCTGGTAATATTTGCGGTGATACTCGCGAACTTTCTCTGGGTTCGCTTTTCTGTACGCCTTCGCTGCACGGCCGTGGCAAATCTTGCATGTGCCTCGATACTTGCCTTTGCATTGAATAAACAGTGCCGGCCAGGGCCATAACTTCTTACATTCGCAGCATCGACGTAATTCCATGTCACAACCTATATACCACGTGTGTTCTGATAGATGCACAGGCGAACCAGTCATTAATGAATTTCTTTGCTTCTCCCTCGTTAAAATCTTTGCACGAGAAAACGTTTACGTACACCCGTTCTAGGAAGTCCAGACAATGCACTGTGATATTGCTGGTCAGGATGAACTGCACCGCACTGGTCCCGGTCGTTTCGAGACGGGTTTGTCGCTCTGCTTCCGGAACACCAACATCGTCCCAAAAATGCAGATCGCCTTTCTCCATATTCAGTAGCCGGACGAGTTCTGTAAAAAAGACACGAAGAGACTTCCGGTTAAATTTACTAACATCACAACCGTAACAGTCGAAAATCGCCTCTTTGCCATAGACCCCACTTACAACAGGCTTGTCGTCGAGATCCTTTATGTGTATCAGGCCCACCGGCATGCGCATGTTGTCCTGGAACGCCATTGTTCTATTCATTCTCATCTCCTGATCATTCATCCGACGACTCCATTCAGTTGGCGGGCCGCTCCGGCATATCCCAATTGCCGGAGCCGTCGGCGTTGATCCGGACGAGTACTTGGCCACCACAGGAGCATGCGTCCGGCTTCTTGACGTAGTTGCGGCCGCACTTATTGCACTCCCACTGATGCGCCGACGGCGGTGGAAGATCGGCCGCTTTTTTCGCCTTGCGATGCTTCGGCTTCGGCCGGTCGGGATTGTTCTCGATCTGCTCGGCCATATCGATGGTCTTTTGCCGCAGCCGCTGAGCCTCGACCGGATTGCCGAGCTTCTCCTGCACCCGCGCCGCCAGTTCAATCTCGCCGGCCTGCCCGCTCAGTTGGCCCAGGTAGCAATACTTGCCGCCGATTCGGACCTGGCCCTTCCACTGCTCGGCGCCCGGCTGACTGACAACCTTCTTGCTCCTCGTCACGCCAAAATACTGCGACGCCCCGCCCTTGCGTCCCGCCCGGCGATTGCCGGTTGGCGATGTTTTAGCCGCCGGCTCTGCGCCGGTAACACCGGGTTCGGGGTCGGGTACGGGGTCGGGTTCGACCGGCGGCTGGCGGAACGCCGAGAGGGCCGCCGCAACTTGACCGCCGACGATCACGGTTTTGTCCATCGCCGCCGGCGCCAGTTGCCGCACGGTTTCGACCGCGACTCGCAACGTCTTGACCCTGGCCTCGGCCTCCTTGAGTTCGAGTTCCAGTAGTGTGATTGCCTCTGTTGTTCTGCTCATGGTTTCCAGGCCTTTCTCCGGCTTCCGCCGGTTTTGATTTCATTTGTGATATCGATCAGGTGTCCATCGAGGCCGAACGCCTGGCGGGCGACGCCCAGCTCCCAGCCGCGTACGCCGTCCAGCGACCATTGGAGTGATTCGACCGCCTTCTTTTGCGCCCGGCTCAGCCGCTCGGCCTGGCAGAGCAGCTCGATCTTGAGCTTGACCTTTCGCAGGTCCTCGGTGATCGCCTCGATCTGCTGCACCGGTCGCGTCATTTTCGCCCCCTGCGAGATCGTCTGTCCCAGGCCAGGCCGCGAGATTGTGACATATACCCGGCCAGAATGACGACCGGCCTGCGGAGCACAACCTGCGGCCCGGCCGGTCCGATCGCCGTCGCCGGCCAATACTTGACTCCGTGCCCGACGACAGCCCCGAGTCGGCCCATGAATCGCATCCAGTTCTGGTATATCCATGCCTTTCGCTCGGCGAGACCCAGGTGGCGATCGCCCGCTGCAACGGTCCGCTCCCACCGCAGATCGAATTCGGAGGTCGTGGTGCCGGTCTTTCCGGCCCTATGATCGATTGACTTGTGGGCCACTGTTTTGCGCACTTGACGTCCCTTTACACCTATTTGGCGGCCCCGATTTTGATCGCCACGGCGGTCCAACAGGCAGCTTTGTTCCGGGCCGATTTACGCCTGGCGATCGCCCGCGCCTCTTTGATCAGCCGCATCGCCAGCTGATCGTCCTCCGGTGGGCCACGCCCCTGGCGGATCTGGTGCCAGGTCGAGGCGAAACTGGTCGTCTCGTCGACGGCGCCGTTGTCGGGATCGCCCGGTAGTTGCAGGGCCAGGAAGACACGCCTGCCGAACGCATAGTCGTGCGCATCGTAGACGGCCCCGGACGATGGGCTACGATTGCGCCTGTCGGCCGCTGGTGGCTTAACCGAGCCTGGGGCGGCGTCGGTCCCTGTTGGGACGTCAGACCGCCCCAGAGCGTCGGGAATCGTCGGGTCATCGGGTTCGGG
>DATKWR010000835.1:0-3412 GCA_035529475.1 Sedimentisphaerales bacterium
GCGCTGCCGAGTTCCCCGCCGCCCACGGACTTTCTCGATGCGAAGCGATATGTGATGGTGGACCAGTCGGGCCCCGTTTCGCTCGTCTGGCCGCCTGATTCAGCCTCTACCGACAGCGGCGCGCCCAGATCGAGCGCCCAAAAGGCCATATCCATGATGTGACATGCCATGTCGCCCAGCGCGCCGGTGCCGAAGTCCCACCAGCCTCGCCAACTGAACGGGACGTAGCACTTGTTGTACTGACGTTGCGGTGCCGGGCCGAGCCACAGGTCCCAATCCAGGCCGGCGGGCTTGGGTTCGTTGGCGAGGCGCTGACGCTCGTCGATGGCCTTTTGCCCCTGCGGCCAAATCGGGCGGTTCGTCCATGCGTGCACTTCACGGACCGGTCCGATGATGCCCGCCCGCACCAGCTCGACCGCGCGACGGATAGGCTCGCCCGCGTGGGCCTGATTGCCCATCTGAGTTTGCACCTTGTAGTACCGGGCCGCCTGTGTCATCAATCTCGCCTCGTGAAGCGAGTGCGTCAGCGGCTTCTGGCAATACACGTGCTTGCCCAGGGACATGGCCATCAGCGATGCAATCGCGTGTGTATGGTCGGGTGTGCTCACCGTGACGGCATCGATCCCTTTTTCCTTTTCGAGCATAACGCGAAAGTCTTTGTAGCGTTTGGCATTCGGAAATTCCGCGAACGTCTTGCCCGCTCGAGCTTCGTCCACGTCGCAAAGCGCCAGGAAGGTGCCGCCGGCCTGGGTCAGGTTCTGCACTTCCCCGGCTCCCTTGCCACCCACACCGACCCCCGCCAGGTAGAAGCGGTCGTTAGCGCCCCAGACACGCGAGGGAATGATTGTGAATGCAAAAGAAGATGCGGCGGCCGCCACAAACTCACGACGGGTGATTCTATGATTACGCATGGTCTATCCTTTCTTTTTCTCATCAGGCAGAGTAATTCGCAGGTCAAAGGGTTCATATCGTATCGAGTCGAGGACTTGAACCTCGCTGACGGTCATGGTGCGCTGAGGCACGATTCTGAATCGCACAAACCTCGCCTGCACGGGTTCTTTCGGTATCAGCTCGTACGTGAAACCCGTGGCGGTTTCATCGTCGGGCATCATGTGGTTGATCGGGATGTCCTTGTGTCGCAGGTTCAGGTTGAAAAATCCCTGGCTCACAAAGTCGCGGTTGTCCCGGGACGTTTGCACTTCGACGGTATCCCTGACCTGGCCCTTGAGGGCGTCCCACCAGGGCCAGCCGGCGCTGAGATGGATTCTGAACGCGCCGCACAGTTGCTCGGCTCCGAGGTCCAAGTCGATCACCGGGTCATTCCCTTTGTCCCAGCACAATGCATGCCCAGGGCCGATTCCGCCTGCGTAGGGAGGTCCGCTGAGTCCGTCGGTCAGCTTCCTGCCGTCCGGGTCCCCTGCGCCCCATTGGTTTTTTGACGGGATGGAAACGGAGTATTTTGCGCCTTCAGCCAGATTCCGGCCGTACGTTACCCATCTCGGTACGAACTCTGGACCCATCGTTTCTTTGCCGTCAGAGTACCCGTATTTCACATTTTCAGCCGCCCCTTCGAGGTTGAGGGTCAGTGCGTTGACCACCGGATGGTCGGCGCCTCCGACGTGAATCTGGTAGGTGAAAGGCACGCTCGTAACAAGCTGCGTGTGGCTGCGCTCCACGAGGGAATAGTCCGGCTGGACCTCGCTCCAGTTGTACGTCACCTCCAGAGGGTGAAAACTTGTATCCGCCGGCTGGTATTTCGCCTCCATCCGAACGCTGTAAAGACTGCACGCGCCTTTCCCGGCGGCGGAGCTGCTGAGCAGGTATTTGAAAAGGACAGATCGGCAGCCCGCGGGGACATCGGCGACCGTTTCGTAGCGGATAACGTCCCAGGGCGGATCGGTTTTTGTCAGGGAATAGCTCGCATGCCAAGTCTTCCCGCCATCGAAGGAGTGCAGCAATTCTATGCGCGAGCGCGGCGCGCGGTTGTAAAAACGTCCGCCGTACGTCACCGACGTTGCGTCACCCGGCGTATCGATTTTGAAAACGACGTAGGCGTCTTCATTGGGTTTCGCTGCGTGCAGGACGCCCTGATAGCCCAGACGTTTGGGCTCCGAGGCGATATTCCTCTCGTCCACGACATAGGGCTTGTAGTTCTCGCCCTGAAGGTCGGGCCAGAGCACGACCGAGTCCGTCTGCTCGCCCAGCCCGACGTAAACCGTGTTCTCCCCCAGGAGCAGTTTCGGCTGTGTCTTGCTGTTGAGCATAGTGGTTGTTTTGAAGGCTATGCTATCGAGGCGGCTGTCGGACGGCTCTGCGGTGCCCATCAGGCTGACACGGACGAGGACCTCGTAGGCCCCGTTGACTTCGTCCATGAGCTCCAGGTCAGCATCACATTCGCCCGTACCGTCGTTGGTCCAAACGTCATTCCACGTCAAGCCGTTGGTTGTGCTCACCTCGATTCGGTTCAGGTCCGCCGATGTTTTTCGCGAGAACTTTGCCTCGATGTTCATCGACGTGATTACATTGGCCCCCTGTATCTTGAACACAGCATATCCTACTTCGCCGGCTTCGGTGGGCACAACGCCGCCGTTTTGAGCGGCCCGGCAGCCGTGCAGATCGCAGGCCGATGCCAGACCGTCGGCGGTCAGCGCTGGACGAAATTGCCATACCCCGTTTCCGCGTATTCTGTAACGCCGATTCGCTGCTTCGGGGTCTTTGCCTTTATTCGGGATGTAGAAGGAGCGCGCATCTCCGAGGCTGCGATAGTAGCGGGCATAGGTCTCATTGTCCCTCAGATTCAGTATGTACCGGTGCCCGCTGTCCCAGTTGAAGTAATAATAGCGATACTTCAAGCCGTTTGGGTTGAAACAGCGGTATTCCTGCGCCAAATCACGTGGGCAGTCGGCCCCGGTGAGGAAGCTTTTGATGCCGTTGGCATTCAGGCAGTGGTATTTGGCGATGTGGCCCGGCTCGGCGGCTCCGCCCGACAGTGAACACGCCCCGCTTGCACCGATGTCCTCTACGCCGGCAATCGTCACGCCGTCGCAAAGCGTATAGAGCGCCGACATGCTGTTATCGTACATGTGCCATCGGCCTTCGTACTGCACCTCCGGGACGGTGTGCAGCGAGATGTCCCAGAATTTGACCGGGTAGCCCATCGCGTTCCAGATCGAGCAGTTGATTCCGGCAATCGTGCTGCACATCGTATATCCGTAGTCGTTGAACTGCCGGATCGGGTCGGTGCATTCGACGCCGTGGACGATCATAGGGCTGGTTTGCCGCCGTGCAATGTGATTCCAGTAGAACAGCGCCCAGCACTTTTCACTGTCTTTTTCCCATCCGCTTGTGATGCTGCGGATCAGGCTCTCCATGTCATAGTAATCGGGGGATGCGTCGGTAACAACTTTCACAT
>DATKWR010000836.1:0-61999 GCA_035529475.1 Sedimentisphaerales bacterium
TGATGGCAGACGATATCAGGGGGGGGGCGTGGTCTGCCCGCACGAATACATGGAGGCCATATTGTCCGGCAGGGCGCCGGAGCCGGGCATAGCCGAAATCACAATCAAGACCTCATGGTGGCGCAGGTTGTTGGGCAGACAGATTGTAGTACGTCACGTATCGGATCGACTATTCAAGGAGCAAGGGGGAGATGATGGCAGAACTTAGGGCTTTTGTGAAGGATTGGGGCGATATGAAATTGCCTCAAGAGGCTAAAGAACTAGAGAGGATAGGCTGGCAATTGGTAGCGGGCGATTGTCTAACAGGAGACGATCAACGCCCATATGTGGTCTGGATTCTCCGCCAGCCCCCACTAATCAGGGACGGCGACGGAATGATCTCTATCCGGTTGGTTAGGCACTATCGAACCCAAGGTAAGCTCTATTATCCGGGAGATACCGTTAAGATCAACCCGAAGATCGCCACGGAACTTGTAACGCAGGGGTTCGGGATCATCGCCGAAGTAGAGGCGGATACAAAAGGGCATGCAGACAGGATGGGCGTGCTCTAGGCAAGCGCCAGGGGGAGATGAACGTGAATAAGGCGAAGGCCATTAACGATCTGGTGGTCGACGCGAGCGCCGCCATCCTGTTAGGCGAACTGGAGCCGTTCGTAGAACGCATGGACATGGTTGACGCCGCCCTGGTGGCCGAGGAAATCCAACGCATGTCCAGGACATTGCCAACACTGATCGCTATCTGCGAGGCGCTGAATACAAGATTGAATGGTGAGCCGGAATAAGGAGGACATGATGAATGACAGAATTGCACTCTATTTAGGGAAGTTGAAACTAGCCCAAATGCGAGCAAGGGACGCGAGACGGGCAGTCAAATGCGCCACGAAGCAGCTTGAGCAGACAAAAGAACGACGTATGGAATACGTAGATGCGGAACAACTTGCGTGGCGGGACCTAGACTGGGCACTTCAGGAAAGGGATGGTGTTCCGGAGGATGAAAGAAGGTCGCGCATTTGCATAGAATGAGGAGGAGGAAATGGATGCACTATTGGAAGTACCCGAAGGCAAACTCCGGGAACTAATCACGCTCATCGAGGACGCCAAGAGCGCGAATCGTGAATATGACCGGTTTGCGGAGTCGGCGGAGGAGGCCGCAGAAGCCTCTCGCGACGCGTGCCAAAAGGTGCGGGATTGGGTAGAGGAGAACGGCTGGCCGGAACTGGGGCAGAGAACGGAACCAATAAACGTCAGTCTTACCAAGGAAGAGCTATGGACGATACTTCATGCCCTAGACAAGCGCTCCGTACATGAGAGTCAAGGCTCCATGGTTCACGCGTTGTATGGGCGGTTCCTGGAATTGGTTCCCGGATATGAATGTGGCCGGAAGTAAGGCGCTAGAATAGGGAGGAGATGATGTCAGTACAATGGTCTGAGGCACTGCAGGCCTGTTTGGATCAGGCACAAGCGGCACAGCGGGCATGTGAGTTTGCGGCCAAGGGATTGTCCGAGGCAGAGCAGGGGTTGTCTATGGCACAAGTCCGCTGTAATGAAGCGAGGGCTGGCGTAAGGGCGGCTTGGGTCAAGATGCGTATGGCACTGGGGGAGGCCTATCCGCCGGGATTGTGGGAGGACACGTACGAGCCACAGTATGACAGGACATACGAATCCATCCGCAACGAGTTGATCAAGGAGGGATTGCTAGAACCTAGCGTCGCGAAGGAATAGGGAGGATGAGAATAATGCCATGTGAAACAGAGCTACAAATGGAACAGAGAATTATCACGGCGGCCAACAGATGCGCTAAGTACATGCTCGTTTACTGCAACGGTGAGGACGAGACTAGCGATTGTCGCGCCGCCCTAGTGCCAGAACAGCCGAATGATGAGGCGATTGGGTGGATGGACGGCTATGCCTGGTCCAAGAAAGGGCGGCTATTGTGCGGTGACGCCGGGGGCAACTTGCTGATAGTGCGCAGGCACGGCGTAATGCGCTGGTGCTGGGAGGATGGCCATGAGGCTGTGAAAGATGGTCGCGCAGAGGAGTGGCTACGAACGGGGGAGTTGATGCAAGAACAGTGGCCGGAATATAGTGCCGCGCTATGACAAGGACAATAGTCGTGTGTGCTGTGTGTGGGCATTGTAAGCATTGGTCTCGATGGGGGCCTCCACTTAGATCGGGTGCAGTGTGGGGCGTGTGTTACAAGGACGGATATGATCAAGGAACAAACACGCGCCCTGAGAACTATTGTGTGGGCTATACAGAATGGCTGACACCAGAACCAAGCGCCGTGCCAGAGTAAGGAGGACATGATGTATACCAATAGGCTTGTGGTCCATGACGCATCCGAGACGCTTGCTATGTGGGCAAGACGCGTTGAGCAGATAGAGGCAGCCTTGGCAGCTGTGCGTAAGGATTATGAGATTCTCCGCGGCGCGCTTGACAAGGTGCCCATGGGGAGTGAGTTGGTGGGCGTGCAACGCAACTGGAAGACAGGCACATATGCGATCTCGTATCGGGAAGGGCCAGAACCGAGCGCCGCGTCTGCCAGGGGCGATGTTCTTGGTTGAATCCAAGGGAAGCAAGTGGTGACATAATGGCAGAGGGGTGGGGTGGCAAGCGGCCTGGTTCGGGGAGGAAGCCAGGGCGAAGTCGAATTACGAAGCTGATCGAAGCAAAGTCAATGGATGAGTGTGCCGATGATGTGCGCTACGCGATCGGCCTGTTGATCACGTTCATGCGAGACGAAGATAACGACAAGCGCACAAGGATAGACTGCGCCAAAGAACTCATGGATAGGGTGCTTGGCAAGGCCACGCAGCACACAAGCACGGACGGCGTGGCTGAGTTGCACGTAACCGTCACCGGCGGCATCAACGCGGTGGACGAGGAGCCGGCTGCTGAGTAGCGTGATTATCTTAGGTAAAATCTGTGCCCTAGAGTGCCCTGTGGCGCGGTTATCATAGGAGTTTAGGGTCAAACTCATAGGATAATACATATTATCTGAGGAAAAGGGAGGAGACATGAATGAGGACATATTGATCGGCGTGTTTTTCTTGGTAGGTATGATAGTGGGTGGACTTGTATCGCTAACCGGCGTGGTTGTCGGTATCGCCCTTTGGTGCGCCGCACACTAAGGCTACCACCCTATCGGAATCCCGGGGGAAGGGGCAAAGGGGCATCTTGGTGGTCTGACAGCTGGGTGCATTTCTAGGTACTTGTCATAAGGAGGATGTATGGCAACGATAAGGGAGTGGCTATTGGAAGCAGGTTTTGCTTTTAAGGAAGGCCGTATCATATGGCAGCCAGTTAGTGCCGAAGCCTATTCTCCTGGCTGGTGTGGAACGAACGGCATCATGGATGGCCAAGAGGTTGGTTGGGATCACGACATTCTCGACCACGAATTCGATAGCGGCTTTGGTGCTCCCGAATGTCCCCGATTCATCGCCGAAGACGATACGACCATGTATTTTCCGCGTCAATATGATGGCGCAACCAAGCTCGTTTGCGTGCGAAAAGATATAGCCTATTATCTCAATCATGAACATCCAACGCCATATCCAGGCGGATGACGGTCTCCCGACCTGGTTCTGGATATTGATGGCCGGACCGCTGCTTCCCCTCTACATGGGCGTCAAGCTAGCCGAGGCCATTCTCATGACCATTGAGGATTTGAGGCGCCACAAGAAATAGTCTTTGACATAAGGAGGAGTCATGCAGCTAACCATTGAGGCAACCGGGCGGCACGCAGGCGAACACGCGGCAAGAATCGCCCAAGAGTTTCGGAACAGCGGCCTGGATGCGTGGCAGCTTGCACGCAAACTATACAGAATGGGCACGGGCGGCGGATGGAAGATATCGCGGGAATCCAAGCGCGATCTGGAGCGGGCAAAGAAGTTGTCATATGGCGTCATCTTTTGGGTACTTGTACTGGAGCTGCTCTGCGCGGAGAAGCGGGGCGAAAACGGCTCGACGGTTACGGGGGCGCAGCTTTTGGACCTATTGCAGGACAGATATCTGGGAAAATAGCCATATAAGGAGGAACAATGTCATTCAAATTGGAAATCGGGAAGAGGAAAGGCAAAGATCCCTGGTTTGGGTTCAGCATTGAGAGGCCATTACCCACCCTGACGATTCCAATAGAAGTAGAACGGGATTGCCGAGACAACCGCCAAGATACACTGGAAGACCGCACACATTCTGATGCTTTCGTCAATTGTCATGAGGGACCTGTTACAATGGAGCGGCTACGGGAGGCGTACGCGGCGGTTTACACACATACTCCGCACGGCTCATTTAGTATTGAGACAATCTCGCCGCGGGCGATAGAGACGCTTTTGTCCGGCGGCTTCATATTGGGGGACGAGGACGGCATTCCGACGTTCTATGTTTTGGGCGGGTGAGAGCCAAAGGGGCCATTAACACAAGGAGGAGACATGATTCATCGCTATGAGTATCAAACACTGAAATGGGGCGAACCGCATGTCGCATACAGCCAAGAGGACGTGCTTGAGGATCTCCGCAACCTAGGTCAGAAAGGGTGGGAACTGGTTTCAATTCAGACCAGCAGGGATCAGTGTAGTGGGGTCTGGGATGACTACGAGACCTGCAGGGCCTGGCTTAAGCGCGAGATAGACGATGAGGTGGGTGCCTATGCTAGGTATTGCCGACGCGAGGCATTAGCGGCAGTGACAAGACCATGAACCGCTGCGAGTTCATCAGGGGCATACTTCTGGCGCTGCCCGCAGTCGCTATGGCGAAGTTGCCCAAGTGGACGGCGAGGGAGGATTTTGGCCTTGGGCCGGAGACATACGTCCATCTAACCTACCAAGACCCACTCGGGGATGAACAAGACTTCATTCGTATTTGTCGCAAGATTAGCGAACAGATGAAGCCGAGTCTTGAGGCGCTTAGAATGCTGGCCGATTATGACGAATATAAAGTTCTAAACGGCATCATTGACGTGTCCAATATGCAGATAGATTTGTCGGTTCCCGAGGCGCAATGGTGGAGTGACGAGGAACCATAGATGACCAAAGTTGCCCTCAAACTGCCCGACATGCACAGGGGCCAGGCCACCATCGCCAGGAATCCGGCGCGGTTCAAGTGGCTTTGCGCTGGCAGAAGATGGCGCAAGACCACGCTCGGCTGGGAGATGGCATTCGACGCGGCCATCACGGGAAAACGGATATTGTACGGCGCGCCGACATACAAGCAGTGCAAGATACCGTGGGACGAGCTTTGGAGGTGCTGCGGAAGGTTCGGCAAGGGGAATATCAGCAACATGGAGGCGACATTCCCCGGTGGCGGAAGGATCACGTTCATTTCCCTGGACGACCCCAAGAATGCGCGAGGGCTATCCGCGGACGGGGTGATATTGGACGAGGCCCCCTACATCCAGGAGAGAGCGTGGGACGGCGTACTGAGGCCCATGCTCGGGGACACTATGGGCTGGGCACTGCTGATGGGCACGCCGAACGGCCACAACTGGTTCTGGCGCAAGTGGATGGCGGCCAAGGACAGGAACGACTCCGAGTCCTGGCAGGTGCCGACACTGGGCGTAAAAGTAACAGACAAAGGTTTGGTCCGTGAGCCGCACCCATTGGAGAATCCGAACTTCGCATTTTCTGAGGCCGTAGACTATTATGAGGGCAGGCCCGAACAGACCTTCAGGGAGGAGTTCCTGGCCGAATTCACCCAGGACTCCGGGACCGTCTTCCGGAACATCGAGGAGGTCAGCAAGCTCAGGCCGGGAGTTCCCCAACTGGGTCACACCTACGTCATGGGGGTGGACTGGGGGAAGGTCAACGACTTCACCGTCATATCGGTGGCCGACGCGACGGACAAGAAGCAGGTCGCCGTGGATCGGTTCAACCAGATAGACTACCGGTTCCAGCGGGGCAGGCTGGGGGTGATGAGGGACCGGTGGGGGCCGGAACTCATCGTCGTCGAGATCAACTCGATGGGGGACCCGATATACGAGCGCCTTCTGGCGGACGGCCTGCCGGTCTGGGCGTTCAATACGCAGACGAAGAGCAAGAAGGAGGCAATCGAGGCCCTGTCGTTGGCGCTGGAGCGCGGGAACTTTCCATTGCTGGACGACCCGACGCAGAAGGCGGAATTGATAGCCTACGAGGTCAAGCGCAGCAGGGAGACCGGGATCACGCGCTACATGGCGCCCGAGGGGATGCACGACGACACGGTGATGGCCCTGGCGCTGGCCTGGCATGCAGTGGGCCAGACGGGACCCTGGGTGATAGCATTATGACCTGGATAAAAGGCTGCCCTAAGCGTGACGGGGGTTATCTCGTTGCCAATGCACGTGGCGACATAAAGGTGGACCATTTGGATGATGGGCGATGGGAAGACTGGGAATTCGACGCCACACATTATATGAAACGCTCTGATTGGCCCACGGGCTTGCCCGATCCGCCGCCACCGCCAGCGGAGCCAAAACCCCCAGAGACCGGATGGGTTTCGTCTTCTGAACGCCTGCCGACGGAATGGGGCGAACATTGGGTGCGCTGCGAAAGCGGGGCTGTCACCAGGATGGACTTCTGCCTCATGACGGGCAAGTGGGAATTGGACAATCCCGGCAGCGGCCCGCCGCACTATGAATATGAAGGCACGGTTGTGGCCTGGGCCAAATATGAAGGAGGACTATGAGTAAGGATCAACAGGACGATCCCCTTCCAAAGACATTGCTGGGATTGCCCATTGAATGGACTGATGAGTCCGTTAGTGATCAACCCATTATTCTTGCCCCCTTTGAGACCTATAAGGAGGGTGGTGGCGTGACAGACGACTTTCCAGCACCACGAATCTCAACAGATGGTCAATATGTACTTGACATGATCTATAACCCTTTTCTGGGCCATCCCCAGGGCCATTGGTCTGTCTACCTGATTCATGCAGCAAATCGCAAACATGCCAAGATAGTCTCCTGGGATGAGGCAGTTGAAATGGGCCTATTCTCTCCAGGTGAGGATCCGGAAACGGTTGATGTGTGGCGTGGATAGATAGCATTATGAACGAGACTGGCGCGTAAAGAGGAACGCGGCAGTTCTCGATAGCGAGGCCGGATGAACAAGGCTCTCCAAGACAGTTTCCTCTTCAGCTCCATGGCGGGCAAGGCCATAGCGCTGAACCAGTTGGACGTGGTGTTCCCCGAACTCTTCGGAAAGGACGCCCAGAAAACCGTACAGTATGTCTACAAGAGCGTGTCCTGGATATTCAGGGCCACGCGGATACGCTGCCACGCTCTGTCCGGACTGCCCTATCAGCTATACAAGGGCAAAAGGATAGTTGCAGAGTCCGACAAGCCGGAATCCAACCAGCCCTTCAGCAACACTGACTTGGAATGGCTGCTCTGGCGCACGGAAGCCGCAAGGTGCATGTTCGGGGCGTCTTTTTGGCTGAAGAGGCCCGCGAACGAAGAGTTGCAGTGGCTCAACCCGAATCCGCGCTATATGGAAGTGCTCACCGGCCCTTCCGGCATCATCGGTTTCCAACAGAAGAACACGACCAATGATCGGACATACAGACCCGACCAGATAGTCTACATGCCGACCTGGAATCCAGACGATGATCTGAAACCGGGCGTCGCCTGCGCGCAGGTTGCCCTGGATGACGCGATGCTGGCGGTCTACACGACCACGATGGCCAGCGGGAAGTTCGAGCACGGTGCGCTTCTGGACATCATACTGACGACGGACCAGCCAAGCCCGCCGCCAGAGGAAGTCGAACGCATCCGCGGCATGATCGAGACCATACATCAGGGCGTCAAGAAGTGGTTCAAGACGCTCATATTGGGAAGGGGGCTGAAGCCCACCGTGATTGGCCAGCGGATGAACGAACTCGCGCTGCCGGAACTGGAAGACCAGACCAGAGAGCGGATCGCCGCGGCATACGGAATGAGCGTCACGTACCTGGAGGGCGGGGCGGCGAGCAGGGCGACGGCCCAGGAAGAAACCCTCAAATTCGTCACCGGGACCCTCATCCCGGACGCCCGCATCATCCAATCCTCCATGAACCGCCAGCTCTGGGAGCCGCTGGGCTACCGGTGGGAATACCAATTCAACAAGATCGAGGCGATGCAGCAGAACGAGGCCATGAAGGGCCAGGAATACGCCCGGCTGCTGTTCCAGTTGGGTAAGCAATACGAGGCGAACATCCTCACGCGCGAGCGCGCGGTGTACATCGGCGAGCAGTTATGGGACCAGATAGGCATACCCATACCCGAGAACATGCCGGACAAGGAACCGGAACCGCCAAAACAGGAGCCGGAACCCGTCCAGGCACCACTGGAGGGGCAACCAGGCATACAGCCGGAGGGCGACGACCTGCGCACGTGGCGCAGACGGTCGCTGAAGCGTTTCAAGGAGGGCGGCGACTTCCGTGGGCCCTTCGAGAGCAAGGTTCTAAGTCAGGAAACGAAAGATGTGGTGGCCCTATCCCTAGAGATGGCCGAGACCGCCGAGGACATACGGGGTGCCTTCGATCCCCCTTTTGCTAAGGCCGTCCGCGAGACGGCTGACGGACAGAGGGACCCGGACGCCGAGAACAAGGACAGGGACGAGGCCAGACTGACAAGACTGCTCACAAGGTTCTTCAGGGAACAGCTTGCCCGGATCATGCGCAAACTGGGCAGGAAACCGGACATTAACAAGGTGGATTACGCCTTCTGGGAGAAGGAACGGGCCGGGTTGATGCACGTTTTGGGGCCGAACCTGGAGCGCATGGCGGCGACGGCGGCGGAGACGATGTACGAGAACAACCCCGTCACCGGCCAGAAGCAGGACATATCCCTGGCATTTGATTGGGGCCTCATAGCGGACGCCGCGGCTACGTGGGCCGAACTCTACGTGGGCCAGCTGATAACCCAGATAGACGGGACGACGCAGCGGGGCGTGAGGCAGAAGGTCAACCAGTTCGTCACCACTCCCGGGATGACAATAGGGGACCTGAGCGACAACCTCGGCAAGTGGTTCGGGCCCACCAGGGCCAGCATGATAGCCGTCACCGAGACCACCAGGGCATACGCCGAGGGGCAGAGGGTGTTCGCCGACAGGGCCAAGGGCGCGGGATTCAATGTTGTGGCGGTGTGGCAGACGAGCTACGATGAACTGGTTTGTGATGTATGCGGACCGAACCATGGCAAGCCCCAAACCGAGGGCTGGACAGTTGATTGGTTCCCGGCCCATCCACGTTGTAGATGCTGGCCCACGCACGAATGGCTAGGAATGCTGTAGAATGACCGTCACCATCAAGGAGGAAATATGGCAAAAAGAAGTCTAACGATTCGATGTTCTGATGAGCAGTGGGAGCGCATTAAGGACGCCAATCAGGATGAACGCTATGGCAAGACGACCGTGACGGTTCGGATTTGTAGGGTTGCGAGTAGGTCAGCGGAATCAATAGACATTGACTTGCAATGCGGAGAAGACAGCGGTGACGGTCAGCATTAAGATCGAGGGCCTTGACAAACTGATGGACACCCTGGGCAACCTGGAGGGTGCCAAGTACATGCGCGGCGTGCTGGAAGTCGCAGGGGAGCACGTCAGGAGCAAGATAGCGATAGAACCGCCAATTAACCGAAACTATCCACTCCCATGGGCAAGTGAGGATCAGCGCAGACAATACATCGCCATGCGGCGCGCAGCGGGTCTTTCACCACGATATGATAGGAATAGCGATAGGTTGAGCGAACGCCTCAGCCCGTCCTGGACGACCAAAGTTGCATCTGGCGGATTAAGTGCTACAATAGGGACCAAGGCAAGCTACGCCCGCCTCGTGCAGGACAGGGACGTGCAGACCGAGATGCACAAACGCACTGGCTGGGTGACGGCCCAGGACGTGGTGGAGAAGGAATCTGACCGGATAGTGGACATGATAGGCGACGCCATAGACAGGGCGATGGCCTGAGATGCTGGAGTCGCGCAACCTCTGGATGGCCATACGCCAGGCAATCATCATCATCCTGGGCGCGATAGAGGAATACTTAGGAATGCCGAGGAGCATAGTACCGAAGCACAAGCGATAACAGAATAGCCACCGGTCTTTAGATCAGCGGCCTTTTCGGGAACCACCATGACAGCGGTTCCGGGAAGGGCCGCTGTTTGCATTTGTGGAGGCAGGAATGGACGAATTCGACGAGACGGAGAACGAGATTATCGACGACCCGGTCGGGCCCTCCCGGCTGGAATTCGGGATACACCGGGCCAGCTACAGGGCCGCCGTAATCACCGACGAGAGTGGCAACATCCTGGGCACGCCGGAGAATCCGGTTCCAACGGAAGTGATAGTCGAGGGCGATGCGGCGGCGGCGGAGAACCCGTTGCCGATCGAAGTCATAGTGAACGACGCCCCGGCGGGCATTCCTAATCCCCTGCCCGTGGAGATCATCATAGACGGCGGGCGCGCCGACGATGATAAGCCTGTCACGACAGATGAGATCATCCGCACCAACGACGTGATAACGCTCATCGACGATGTGCGGATAGACGACGCCCCGACGAGTTTCATCAGCAAGCCCTTCGATGTGCAGGAATACGCCGGGGCCTGGCTCTACATCTCCGTCGACAGCACGCTCGCGCCCACGCACCTGCGCATCCTGGTGCAGTTCAGCCATGACTACGACGGGGAGATGGGCGCTGGCGCGGCGATCTGGTCGGACTTCGAGGAGGGTTTCTGGGCTAGTCTTGGCTGGGAGGACACCGACACGGCGAGCGGGGTTTGGAAAACGTACTATCTGCCCGTCGCGGGGCAGAACTTCTTGCGAGTTCAGGCGGTGGGGACGGGCACGGACGCGAACAACTACTTTGACGTGACTGTCCGGATCCGCAAATTCCGTGGTCCTCACGGGGTGGCGCACGCATGACGGCGGGGAGAGTCATCAGGCAGTTTGGAACTCCAGCGGTTACTGGTATTGGATTGACCTGGGACGGGGCCTTCCTGTGGCACTGCGATAGAGGGACTGCTCAAATCTATAAGATCGATCCATGGACAGGCATAGTGAAACGGCAATTCGCGAGTCCGGCAGCTACTCCATATGGCCTCGCCTGGGACGGAGCCTTCCTGTGGAACTCTGATGGCACTCCGGTCGACCAAATCTATAAGATCGATCCATGGACAGGAAGGGTTGTCACGCAGTTCGCCTCTCCCGGGACAGGACCTACTGGGCTGACCTGGGATGGCCGGTGCTTGTGGGGTTGTGATGTCACCGCCGCTCAAATCTATCAGATTTCCGTGAACTAGGAGCATTCATGCCCATAATCAGATTGACCGAGACGGCTTGGCAGAATAGAGAATTGAACAGGGTACGTGCTGTGCTCACGCAGAACCTCAAAAGAACCGGGATGGAACAGAGCGGATTGATCCGTTTCCTCAAGCGGTATCTGGGCACGGTATACACACCGGAGGAACTGCTGTGGTTCCGCGACCAGTTGATCAACGAGGGATCGATTGAGATAGAGGGGTGACATATGCCATACGCGAGCATGGAAGACGTGAATCCGGCGATAAGGGGAATTGATCCGCCCGTGACGTTGGGCCAGGCGAACAAGATCGCCGAGTGGGCGGACGCGATAACGGGCGCCGAGAACCCGTGGGCCGTTGCAATAAGTCAATTCAAGAAACTCTACAAAGTAGAGGATGGTAAGTGGGTGCTCAAGGAGCCGGAGAAATCGTTAGAAGAGCCAGTGATTGAGGAGAAGGCCGTGGAAACGGCGCCGGAAACACCTAGCGAGCCACCGGAAGACGAGATTGGCGAGTTGACAGAGGAATCCCTGGTCGCCTTCGGGGGGCCTCTCAAGGCGTTGGGCAATGGGCGTGTGGGCGGCTCACTGATCCAATATGGCGATATTGACCACCGGGACCTGGAGAAGGAATGGTTCAGCCCACGCACATACCTGGGCGCGCGCGGGGGCGACGGGGCGGACTGCATGTTCCATCACGGCCTTGTGGTTGCCGAGGGTTACGAGAAGGAAGCCGACCATCTTTTCCGGCCTATCTCCGTGAAGGAAACGGACTATGGCAAGTTCGCCGAGACCGTCCTGAATATGGCCGATGACTACGAAAAGATGATCTATGACCTGGCCACAGCGGGCAAACTGGGCTGGTCGAGCGCAACAGCATCACACTTGAGGAAGGTGACGGAGGAGGGCGAGATAATCCGCTGGCCCATCATCGAGGCCAGCATGACACCGATGCCAGCGGAGCCACGGAATCGAATCGTGGCCCTGAAGACATACAAGGCCGAGGCGGGACCGGCGCTCAAGGCGCTGCTGCCAAAGGTGGACGCGGGGGCGTCCACGGCGGGCGCGAGCAAAGAGATAGTCAAGGCCAAACCGAAACGAAAGAGAGACAAGACAGGAGACAGAGAGATGAAAATGGAAGTATTTCCCCTCGCAGGCCAATTCGCGGCCTATGAGGTGGATGAGGATGGACAGAAGACCGGAGAGGCCCGACACGTTGATCCTGATGAGGGCAAGGTGAAGACTTGGATCGTGGGGCAACAGCCTATCCAGATGAATGCCGAGACGTTGGTTCTTCTGGCCAATCAGAGTGCGGACGCGACGGCGCAAGCGGTTGTTAAGGCCATACAGGGCATGGAAAAGGCCAGGACTGAACCGTTGGGCGGATTCACGACCAGGACGAGCGACTCCGTGCCAGTCAAGGTCTGGAGTCCGCGGGATCGGGGTGCATTCTGGGTCGCTGTCGCAAACAACGACCGGAACACCCTAAAGAACATGGGCTCGCAGTGGGTAGAGTACCAGTACGAGGCGAAGGACGAGGTCAAGGTTCTGGGCGACCAGACCGGCGCTGCCGGTGGCTTCACGGTTCCACCTGGAATCAGCAATGATTTCATCCGCATCGATCCCGAAGACGAGATCGTGATGCCCAGGGCCGACGTCATTCCCATGACCACGCGGACACTTCCCGTACCCGGTCTGGACACGACCGGCTCGACGCCAGGACGTTCCAACTTCTTCGGCGGCGTTGTCATGCACTGGGTGGAAACCGGCACGCAAAAGGGCGAGACCGAACCCGCCTTCACGCAGATCGAATTGGTTGCGCATGAGGCGTCAGGCTACACCGAAGTGAAAGAGGCCCTTCTGGCCGATTCGCCCATAAGCCTGGATACGCTGCTTCGGGGGTTATTCCGGGAGGCCGTGACATTCTATCGGGACGAGGCCTTTCTGGATGGAACGGCGGTGGGTCAGCCACAGGGCGTCATCATGGCACCCGGCACCTTTGTGCAGGCGCGGCAGACGGCGGGGACGATCACATATCTGGACCTTGTGCGCATGAAGGGGCATTTCCTTCCGAGGTCCTGGACGCGCGGCATGTGGGTCTTCCACATTTCGTGCTATGAGACGCTGCGGACGCTGCAGGATCCCGCAGGGCACTACATCTGGGCCACGGACGCCGTTGGCGGCGAGCCGCAGACCATCCTTGGTTTGCCATGGACGTTCACCGAGAAGACCAGAACCCTGGGATTGCGTGGCGATGTGATACTGGCCGACTGGAAGTATTACTACGTCGGCAACCGGCAGGACTTCACCGTTGCGGCTAGCCGCGATGCCGAGCATGTCTTCCGCCAGAACCGGGTTGCGTACAAGTTCGTGATCCGGGTTGATGGTCAGGAAAAGTTGCGTGCGCCCGTGTTCCTGAAGGACGGTGTTACCGAGGTTTCGCCGTTCGTGGTTCTCGATGTAGAAGCGGCGACTTCATAGGAGATATGACAACATGAGTTATACAAACTTGCCGACTGAACGAGAGGGACTTCTTGGCGAAATCTGCGCGGTCGCGGCACCCGCGGGAACCTACCGCACCGCGCCGACCTGGATGTCGATGGAGAACTTCCACCAGGCCAAGGTTACTCTGACCGTTGGCGATATGGCGGCCACATCCACGCTGGATATGGCTCTTCTGCAGGCGCAGGACGCCAATGGGACTGGCTCAAAGGCGCTCAAGGCGATCACGCAGCTGACCGCAGCCGGGGGCGATGAGCACGACATAGACTACATCAACCTACGGACCGAAGAGATGGACGTGCAGAATCTCTTTACGCACATCTGCGTAAGGGTGCGTGTTGGAACCGCGGCCGTCTGCTTCTCCGTGATCGCCGAGGGACGTATCCCGCGCGCGGCACCGGTGGACACATCGCGAGCGACCGAGATAATCGCCTAGAGAGGTAGGCCAGGCCCGCTGAAACTCCTCCACTGGCCTTAGCCCTGGGAACGCGGGACCAACCAGGGCGAACGGAGGAACATGCCCTTTCTTCAGCTGATTCGGCACCACAGGTTTCCGGACGAGACCGGGCGTCAGAAGTTGTTCTATCCCGGCGACGTGCTGACCATCAAAAACAAGAAATTGGCCGCGCAGCTCATCAAGGATGGTTTCGCGATAGACGCGAGCATACAGAGCCAGGACATACCCGACGACGCGGGAATCCTGCTGAGGCGGAAGATCCCCGGCCCGCCCGCGTGGGTGCAGGCGGCGGAACTGAAGATGGTGACGGGGAAGTTGTGGAACCTGCCGTTTGCCCATTGTATGATATGGGACCCGGCGATCAAACCGAATAGGCAATTCATCGTGCCGACCTTCCGGCTGCTCAAGACGAGCGGCTGGGACGTGCTCGCGCCGGTGAGGAGCTACGACAAGCTGCTGAGGGACTTGCCGTTGAGCGATCAGAAGAAGGAAGCCGAGGAGCTGATCCACGACCTGCGGATTCCGTATTTCCGAACGCGGATGTTCTGGGCGAAACGGAACGAGCGGGTACAGGCACTACTGGACGAGTGGCACAAGCGCGTCAAGGCCGGAAGGGACGAGAGGCTGGCCTTCATGGAGGCCGTCTACGTGACCAAGCCCTACATTCTGGCACTGCCCGCGGCCTGGATCGCGAGCCGATAAGGAGGAAGGGTGATTAGTATTCTTGGCTTGCGAGGTCCATGGTATAGTTGGTTGGCTTACGTTGTACTCAGTAGCATCATCAGCACGCTACTTCGCAACTATATTGGGAGGCCGCTTGGGTTGTGAAGGGCGTCGTCTACATCGCCTATGGAGAACCTGCGCGGAAAGAGGCCGCCGAATCCATCAAGTCTCTGAGGCAGCATCACGACTGGCCGGTCGCGGTGATTGGCGAGAAGGTCCTGGACATAGAACCGATCCGCTTCAGGGACAAGGGCGAACCTGGCCGCTGGGCCAAGGTTCACCTTGACAAACTGTCGCCCTTCGAGCCGACCCTGTACCTGGACGCGGACACGCGCATAAACGGCGACATCTCGTTGGGGTTTGACATACTCACTGACGGGTGGGACCTGATCATCATACTGAGCAAGATGCAGAACGCGGACTGGTTGTCTTTTTGCAGCGCGGAAGAGCGGGTGGAGACGATGAACGCGGCGGAGGGAGCTAAGGTCTGCACCGTCGGCGGAGGAGTGTTCTGGTTTCGCAGGAATGAACGAACACAGAAACTCTTCGAGGTCTGGCGCAAGGAATGGAATCGCTGGCAGGGCCAGGATCAAGGGGCACTCATAAGGGCCTTGGTGCAATGTCCGGTGAGAATGTGGTTGTTGAGCCGGGAGTTCAACGGCGGGCCGATCATAAAACACCGGTTCGGGAAGGCGAAACAAAGGAGGAGATAATGGATACACGCACGCACACATTCCTGTTCGATAACTTGGCTGGCAAACGGGCACTGTTGCGACATCTGGGCGTGCCGGAAGCCGAGATAGACGATGAGCCCCAGATAGGCATTCATAACTATTCATGGGATGATCACGACGGCACATTCGCCTCAATTCACTACAAGGGCAGAACGTGGACGGGACTATGCGGCAACGGTTTCGCTATAATTCACGATACGTTCGGTCAGATAGCCTTGTCTTTGCCATCCGGTCAAATCTGTAAGGATTGCTGCAAGGGATACTTGGGCTTGCCCCCATATGATGGGGAACGCGTCAAGTGAAAGTCCATCTCGTCGTCTTCGAGTACAAGACTAGCTGGATACTGGCGCGTCTGGCCTGCCATCTGGCGAAGTACAACGGTTGGGGAATCGGCACGAGGCCGGACCCGCGTGCGCACGTTAACATATTCTTTCCCTACCTGAAATGGCGATTCTCGAAATGGACGGGGGGCAAAACCGCGGCCTTCTTCACGCACTACGACACGAACGACAAGTACAAACGCAAGCACTGGAATCATCTCGCCGCAAACACGGATCTGCGCGTGACCATGGCGAAGCAGTACGCCAGGATGCTCAGGAAACATGGCGTGACCGTGAACGTGACGCCACCGGTCGAACTGGACAGATTTCGACCAAAAGGGAAAGTTCAACACGAAAAACCCGTGATAGGAGTCAGCGGCGACGTGTATCGGGGCGGCAGGAAGGGCGAACATCTGGTCCGGCAACTGGCGCAAGATCACAGCAAGGAATGGAAGTTCGTCGGTTCCGGCAAGATACAGACCGCAAAGGACTGGCCCATCAGGACAAAACATTATCGCTGGAAGGAAATGCCGGACTACTACCGGATGCTCAACGTGTTCCTATGCACCTCCCTCATCGAGGGGGGACCCGTCACCGTCCTAGAGGCGTTGGCTTGTGGTAGACCGATAGTCGTGCCTAATGGCGTGGGATTCATTGACGAACTGCCCGACGATGATGGAATTTACCGCTACGAGGCGGGGGATTATGGACAGATGGTGACAGCCTTGGAGCGGGCGGTGAAGGACAAGACCCCGCTGGAACAACTGCGTGGATATGTCGTGGATAGGACTCCGGAACGCTACGCCAGGGAATGGAAGGAAGCGCTGGGGCAGATACCATGAAAGTCTGCATCGTCACCCCAAACTATGCCAAGGACAGCAGCGCCATCATAGCGCGGCTGGCCCGTCACCTGGAAGATGGCAACGGCTGGCGTATTGCCACGAAGCCGAATCCGCGGGCACTTGTGAACGTGTTCATGCCCTACGACCAGTGGCGGTTCTCGAAATGGAATCGCACGCCGACGGCGGGATGGTTCACACACAAGGAAATCTGGCCAACAGAGCATGGCGCGAAGCGCAGGCGCTGGGAAGCGGCAAGTCGGGGTTTAGACTTGCGGGTGACGCCGAGCGCGATGTACGCCAGGGAACTCAGGCTGTGCGGATCGACGGCGCATATCCCGCATCCGGTAGAACTGGATCATTTCACATTCTGGCCTTTCGAGAAGCACAAGAAGCCCGTCATTGGCCTTTCGGGCAGAATCTATCCAGGCGGTCGCAAGGGCGAGATGCTTGTGGCGCGATTGGCCAAAGAATACGGTGACCGATGGAAGATCATCGGGTCGGGCAAGGGCTGGCCCGTTCCAACGAAATGGTACGAATGGCCTGAGTTGCCCAGATTCTATCACCGGTTAGATGTTTTCCTTTGCACCAGTCTGATCGAGGGCGGGCCGGTGACAGTTCTGGAGGCATTAGCTTCTGGCAGGCCGGTAGTCATTCCTTGGGGGGTAGGCGCTCTTGATGAATTGCCAAACATGCCCGGCATTTATCACTACAAGAGGGGCGACTATGACGAAATGGTGAAAGCCTTGCAGACAGCGATTGAAAACAAGACCCAGATTGCTAGTCAAATGACCAGTCTGAGGGCAATCGTCGAAGGATATACACCGGAACGCTGGTGGCGAGGATGGAATGATGCGCTGCACAATCTCATTGGGGGCATGGCGTGACCGACTGGACAGGAAAGGCAGGAATCTATCTCGTCGCCTACGGCAGGCACGCGCACGACTGCGCATACCACCTGATAGCGTCGATCCACAAGTATTCTCCCGGCATCCCGATATGCCTGGTGTGTGAGGGATTCGAGAAGGACTACCGCAAGCCGGCGGATCCGCTGCCCAGGTGGTCGCCGACGCCGGTGCCAGAGGGATTCAAGAAGCGGTTGCTGGCAGATGACATAGTCATCCCGTCGGCCATGAGGGACAGGAGGGCGCGCTACCAGAAGACGAAGATATGGAGTCTTGCGCCCGCGGAGTGGGAACTCGTGCTCTACATGGACGTGGACATGCTTGTCAAGACGAAACTCGACGCCTTCTTCAACATACTCAGCGATGGCTGGGAGATGGTGGTGACACTGAGTCCGCCCGACGCGGCGCTGGTGCACCATGCGCAGAGGAGGAAATACGAGGCTGAGAACCTGTTCACCAACAAGGCCCTGGGCGGCGACAGGTGGCTCCAGATAGCAGGCGGGGTGTGGGCCTGGCGGCGATGCGAGGCAACCGAAACGCTTCTGAAAACCTTTCACACGGAATGGCGGCGATTCAAGCATACTGACCAGCAGGCGATGATGCGGGCGCTTTGGAAATGTCCGGTGAGGATGTGGACGTTCGGCACCGAATGGAACACCTTCGTTCACAAACGGGACTACAAAAGAAGCGTGGGGATATACCACTTCGCCACCGCCGCGAGGGCGTGGGTAGTCAAGCACCAGGGGCGGAAACTGTGGCGAGAGATGAGCGCGCAGTTCCGGGAGAAGGAATGAGACATGGACATATTAACTGAGATACGGGATGACGTCCTGGAGGTTTTGGGGGAACTGGAAACGCGCGAGCGCTGGTGGGGGTCGGCGGCGGTGCCGACCGAAAAGAACGCCATAGTCAAGGGTGTCACCAATCCCTTCCGGGTGGTCAGCGGAAACAACGCCTGGGGCCCGGTCATTCAGGTCATAGGGTCTCGTGACGATCCGGGGCCAAAGGGAACGAGCACCTATCATCTACACCGGGTGATGGTCGCGGAGCAGAGCACCACGACGGCATGGATGCCGAGATTCATATTCGGATACCAGTCGCTGAAGGAGGCCGTGTACGGGCATAGATGGAGCGAGATCATGGTGATTGCCTCAGTAGATAATCCGCACGCGACCGCCGGGGCGCCCATCCAGATCAGGATAGGCAACGTTCCGGCGCGGCAATACAAGGTGTGGGCGCAGGGATGGAACGCCACGAATCTCGCGACCCTGGACTTCTACATCGGCTGCCATGGGCATGATTCGCCTCACGGGTATCCGAGAGAGAATCTATAGTGACCGAGGACAAGAAGAGCCTCTGGGAACGTCTGGGCCTCGACCCGTGGGATGTCAGGCCCCCGGCGCACACCAAACGTCTGAACCTGGGGGCGGGGAACCGGGTATTCCCGTTGTGGATTAACCACAGCCTGGACAAGCACCGCCCCGAGATAGACGTGGCCTGGGACTTGAATCAAAGACCCTGGCCGTGGCCGTCTAACACGTTCTCGCGGGTGAACGCCTGGGCCGTGCTAGAACATTTGCACCTAACGCTCCTGGAGAGCATGGACGAGATATGGCGGATTCTCCGACCGGGCGGCAAAGTCCATCTCAAGGTGCCATATTACAAGGCGGCGCGGGCCTATACCGACCCGACCCACATCACGCGCGGCTGGCACCCCAAGGTGTTCCATTTCTTCGATCCGGCCACCAGGCGCGGGCGGGAGTGCGACTACTACACGCCGTTCAAATGGCAGATAATCGAGATAAACTGGACGGACAGTACCCAGGTGGCGATCGCCGCGAGCCTGCGCAAGATATGCAGTTTCAAGCAATGGGAGGAAGCGATGGTTGAGGGGGCCAGGGTCGTAGAACCGAGACGCATAATCTGGATCAACGGCAGGTCGAACGCGGGCAAGAGCACCATGTGTCGGTATCTGCAGACGCTATTCCCCAGCATTGTCGTGGTTGACGATCACGACTTCTGGTTTGGCGTCTGGCAGTACACCTACGCCAAACTCAATTTGGAGAAGACGGCGGAGTTCGGGGTCGACTGGTTCAAGGACGAACGTAGGGAATCGACACACAGGGATTTCGCCATAGAGGTCGCGCTGACTGCAAAGGCATTGGCAAACCAGGGTCATCGGGTAGTGGTGAGCATGATAGCCTCGCCGCAGAAGCGGCGCGACCGCATCATGGAGATATTGGGTGATCCCTACCGCGTGTACCTGAAGCACAAGGAAGGCGAAGAGAAGACACCTATCTTTGATCCGCCCCAAAAGGGCGAATACGACACGGTGATCGACGGGGACAAGCTCAACGCCCTGGGCTGCGCGGCGCTAATGGCCAAGCGATTGTCGAAGGAGGGACTGCTGACATGACGCGAGAACATCCACTATCGCGTGAATCAAAAGACGGCAAGTATATCACGATCTACATCTATCAGGGGGATCAATGGCTGGTGCATTTAGGACATGAGAAGACGGGGAAACCAGCCGGAACCGTGTCGTGGGAAAAGGCCATTGAGATGGGATTATTCTATCCAGATGAAAAACCGGAATTACTTGTCAGCTGCCATGAATAGGGAAGGATTCCTGACGTGAAGACCAAGAATCGCGTGGTATTTCTGGGAGAATTGCAACACGTCCAGTCCATCGAGGAGAAACAAATGAAGTATAAGGAATTGAGCGTAGAGGCGGATTTGATACAGCAGGAGCCAACAAGACCCGGACACAAGAACTTCGGCAAGGACTGCTACATCGCCCACAATCCCGAACTGACGGAAGTGCTCAAAGAGGAGTTCGGGCGTGACGGACTGTGCCTCAAGATATTCCATCCGTTGGCCGCAAGACAGAAGGCCCATCCCGAAGGCTTTAAGTGGGGCCGGACGCTGCTGACGGAAACGGTGAGGGTGCAGAATCACTTCGCCATCCGGGGACTCGCCCCAAGGGTCTATGCGGTGGTTCTTCTACATGACCAGGGCGAGGGAGATCGCTTGGCGGAAGTCACCGATTATGCAGTGGGAGATGGCAAGCCGGACCTGGATAAGGCCAAGAGGATTGCCAAGAAGTATGAGATCGGACTTGCTGGATACGAGGATAAACTGGCCAAGGCCCAGGATTACTTCGAT
The DNA here is from genome assembly GCA_035529475.1 of Sedimentisphaerales bacterium. Taxonomy (GTDB): domain Bacteria; phylum Planctomycetota; class Phycisphaerae; order Sedimentisphaerales; family Anaerobacaceae. The sequence goes on from DATKWR010000836.1 coordinate 20,894, forward strand.
TACGATTTCAAGTGGGTCGGCAAATGGTTTGTGGACTGGGGGCGGTTCCACTTCACCGATCCCAAGAGCCACGAAAAGCGGCTTGGAAAGAGACTGATGCACCGGCGGCGGGGTCCCAAAGATAGCCTGGTCAGTTACCAGGCTGTTCCGGAACTCAATGTACCTGGGCAGCGCAACCGCGTATATCGCTTGAATCACATGCGGCTGGACGAGATCGATTTCCGGGGCAAGACCGTTCTGGACCTCGGGTGCAACACCGGTAGTTACATGCGCGAAGCGTACAGGCGCGGCGCGAAGCGGGTCGTGGGTGTAGACTTCAAGCATTGCAGCCTGTGGCATGACATCAACAACTGGCTCGGATTCTGGAACTTCGATTTCCTGGAACTAGAACTCCCACAGCAAAAGCATCAAATTGCCAAGCTGTCTGGAATTGAGTCCTTCGACGTTGTGTTCGGGTTGGTCATACTGCCCCACGTGAAGGGTGGCTACCAGAAATGGATTGCCGATCTCTGCGATGAGGTGATATGGCTGGAAGACTTCTCTGATTCAAAGCTGAAGGCTTTACGACAGGACTTCCAGCGTGTTGAGACGCTAGGATTCCTTCGTGACGAAGCCAGGAAGAAGGTCCTGGTCCGATGTTGGAAGACGCCTAGGCCCCCGGCGGAACCGTTGCCAGAATCGGGCGAAGCGCGCAGGACAGCGGCCATAGAGCGGGGACGCACGGCACAGGGGCGCGTGAATCTCTATCCCGAAACCATGGGATTCCTGTATGACTTGGCGGAAAAGGCACCGGACGGCATGGCGGTAGAGGCGGGGGCCATGTGTGGGGCTAGCTTTGTGTGCTGGGCGGCGGCCCGTGAGGGTAGGGGCAAATGCTATGCCGTAGACATCAAGAACCAACCCGATCTGCGCGCCAACATCGAACACTATGACTACGATGCGAAGGCCATCAGGGGCGTCAGCTGGGAGGCACCATATGTAACAGAGGAATTGCTGGCCTTTGCTTTCATCGATGCGGACCACACCAGGAATGGAATACCTAAAGATATCGAGGCATTCACAAAGCGTATCAAGCCCGGAGGCATCATCGTCTTTCATGACTATGAAAGGAAAGACCCCAAGGGGGTGGTCATAGAGTACGTGGACGCCTGGCAGAAAAAGGCACAGTGGATTCCCCTGGGAAAGGTCAACAGTGCCATAGCGTTTCAGAGGCCGGAAGATACGCCTAGGGAAAAGGCTGTAGAGATGGGCTTGTCGATCAAGGGAACGGGGAGTTTGAGGGCCAACGAACTTCGGTTCCTCTATGACTGCGCGATGCAGGCACCACTGGGGCCAGCAATCGAGGCGGGAGTGCTAAACGGTGCCAGTCTAATAGCATGGCTTCCCGCCAGACTCGACAAGGGCGAATGCTACGCCGTGGACACGATAGACCGCCCACTCATGAGGGAGAACCTGAAGACGGCAGGTTACGATAAGGATGTTATCTTCATCAAGGGCAATTCGTGGCTCGCGCCGCTGGAGATGGATGGCGATTTCGCCTTCGTGTTCATTGACGCCGACCACAAGAAAAGCGGAATCCCGAAGGACATAGCAGCGTACACACGCAGGATGGCCAACGGCGGCATCATTGTCTTTCACGACTATGGCCATAATCCCAAGAAGCGTCCGCGCATAGTAGTGAGGCAGGAAGTAGACAAGTGGCAGGCGAAAGCCAAGTGGGAGTTCATCAGTAGGGAACATCTGACCATAGCGTTTCGCAAACCAAAGGGGGAAGATGAAACACCAATCGGGAATGAGCGTCGCCCCGGTAACGGAGTACATGGCGAAGATTCTGCAAAGCCTGATAACGGAGATGAAGGGCAACCGCCAATTCACGTACTTCGAGAATCGGACGGGTCCGCAGATTGCCCTGGATAAATGGCTACGCAGTTGGCTCTGGACGGACTATGGGCGGGCCGCCGCCTACGGTCACATTGAACTCTACGAGTCCGACAGGAAACGTCATGTGTGCCGATTCGGGGTCTGCGTCGGGCCGGACTATCGCGGTCAGGGCTACGGGACGAAGATCGTGGCCAAACTACTAGAGGAGGCGAAGGTGCTTGGTTTGCACAAAACGAACGCGAGCGTGTATGGCGACAACGCGCCCATGTTGCATATCTATAAGGATACATATGGCTTCACCGAAGAGGGTCGATACGTGGAGGAAGAGCGTTGGGACGGCGAGAGCCGCGATATGGTGAGCCTGGCGAAATTCCTGTGAACGTCCACGTGATCTGCACCGCATACGGAAAAAAGGGGCCGGAGCGTATCTTGCCCCGCCACGCGCGGTATTTGCATGAGAATTTGGGATGGACCGTGGGGCGGGAACCTGATCCGCAAGCGGATGTGAACTATTTCTTGCCGTTCACGAACGGCTGGAAGCATTGGGGACCGTGGGATTTGACTGACACGGCGGCTTTCTTTACACACAAGGAGCCATATGGGGCGAAGCGCAGCTGGTGGGATGAAGCGAGAGAACACCACGATCTCAGGATATGCAACGCGCCAATGTACTATGATGATTTGGTTCAGCATGGCCCGACTGAACTGGTGCAGCATTGTGTTGAGGTAAGTCATTTCACGCTGAGTCCGAGGAAGTATGACCCAGAAACGTTGCCGGTTGTTGGCATCAATGGATTCGTCAATCTTGGAGGGCGCAAGGGCGAACTCTTAGTGTACCAGCTCAACAAATATGCCGCAACCGGCCATTTCAGAATCAAGGCGTCGGGCCAGGGCTGGCCAATTGAGAGCAAGTGGTACAGATGGGAAGACTTGCCAAGTCAGTTCTATCATAGGCTTGATCTCCTCCTCTGTACTAGCCTAGTGGACGCGGGTCCCGGTGGACCATTAGAGGCATTGAGTTGCGGGATTCCCGTGGTCATACCGTCTGGTGTGGGGATCATGGATGAACTACCGGACACACATGGAATCTATCGGTATCCACGTGGCGACTTCGACGAAATGTGTGGAACCATACTGCACTGCATCACCGAACTGGGCACACATGATAAACGGGAATTACGGGCCATCACCAAGGACATGACGATCCGGGCGTTCTGCGATAACCACAAACGAGTCTTCGAGAGGCATTTTAGGGGTGACAGAGATGTGGCAATACAGGACGGAGATATTCCAGGAGGAGAGGCTGAGTGACCATAGGAGCAATTGCGATATGGTGATAAACCGCATCAACGCATTGGGGCGCGAGGGGTGGAGGATGATCGGGCACGAGATCAACTATGCCGACAACCCGCCCGTGTGGTGGTGTCTATTCGAGAGGGAAGTGTCCAGCGGGACAGTGAGGATGACGGTTCGTGATTAAAGAACTGCGACTTTTCGGCGGCATGTTGGGCAAAGTCCACGAAGGCCAGAACTGCTACATCGCGCACAACGAGAGCCTGGCAAGCGCTTTGCAAACCAGGTACGCACGGCCCAATCTCTGCCTGAAGATATTCCGCAAGATGACCGAGGACGAATTGCTGGAGCCGGAGCAGTTCAAGTGGGCCGGCAACCGACTGATCGAGGCGACCAAGATACAGAATCTGTTCGCGCTCGCCGGACTCGCGCCTAGAGTGTATGGACTGGTTCTCCTCAACGGCGAGAGACTGGCCCAGGTGACGGACTATGTCACGGGAGAGGGGACGCCCGACAAGAAGGGGGCCGCCCGCATGGCCGGGACGTGGGACATCACGGCATACGAACTGGAAAAGAGCGAACAGGATATAGCGCACTATCTGGCCCGCGACAGCAAATGGGTCGGCGACAAACTCGTCGATTTCGGAAGGCTGCGGTTCGCCAACCCGCGCCTCTATAGGGTGTGGGTCAAGCGACATGTCGAATTGTATCACAAGAAACCCAGGGAGGAGCGCATCGGCTACCAGCCCTGCCCGGAGTTGGGAGTGGGGGGCAAGCGCGACGTCAAGGCCAGGGCCAAGCAGATGAAGATGTCCGAAGTGGATTTCGTGGGCGCGACTGTCCTGGACATAGGCTGCAACCAGGGCGCCTTCATGAGATTGGCCGACGACATGGGCGCCGCGAGGGTGATCGGCATTGACCACAAGCACCGCGAAGGGAACTACCTGCTGGCGAACTGGCTGGGCTATTGGAATCTCGATTTCTACCAGTTGGAACTTCCCAGCCAATGGAAGCAGATACGCGAGAAAAGCGGGATCAGGACGTTCGACATAGCGTTCTGCCTGTCAATCGTGGGACATGCCGGGGGTTACGCTTCGTGGATTCCCCGGCTTTGCGGGGGATTGATGTGGTTCTCTGGACAGAGCACGGAGAAGCGCGAGAAGTACCAGGCGGAATTAGCGCGGGATTTCAGCACGGTGCAGTGGCTCGGGTACGTGACCGACCACGGCGCGCACCCCATGTGGCTCTGTTGGAAGTGAGACATGACATACATCCCGGTTGAGCGGGTGAGGCGGTATCTGTCAACGAACGATCCCGACATAATGAAGAAGGACGACCTGCTGCTGGAGGAGGACCTGGATAGGGCGCAGGGCATCATCGAGAACCTGACGGGTCGCACCTTCGAAGGTTATAAGGACACGCATTTCTTCAATGCCGATACGGGTAGCGCGAACGAGCACGGCTACGGCGTGAAAGATGATGGGATCACGCTCATGCTCGACGAGGATCTGGTCAAGGCGTTCGCGGTCAAGAACGGTGACGGCACGGTTATTGGCGCAAACGACTATGTGTACAAGCCCACCAACCGCAAGCCGAAGTACGCGATTGTCCTGAAGAACGATGTGTGGACCTACAGCAGTTCGCCGCTCAATGCCATCAGCGTGCGCGGCTGGTGGGGTTACTGTCTGGGTCAGAACATCCCGTATGACATACAGCAGGCCTGCCTCCGTCTGACTGCGTATCTGTACAGGCAAAAGGACGCGCAGGTTTTCGAGACGACGGCATTCCTGGAGGGCGGCGTGCTCACGGTTCCGCAGGGCTTTCCGATTGACGTGCTCAAAATCTGTCTAAACCGGAGGAGGAACGCGCTGTAATGCCAACCTATGATTTCAGAACCTATGTGGAGGGTGTCGCGGCCACAAAAGTACCAGGTGTGACCAAGGACTTTGGCATGGAGCCGCCTGCGTCGCTGACGACGGCGATGCTCCCGGCCAAGTTCCTGCGGGTGCCAAAATCAACCAGGGAGCGCTTCGCCTTCTGTGTCGAGGGCGCGGACATGCACGGATCGGGAATGATGACGGTGGAGGTGATCATAATAATAGAACCGGTTGCACAGGCTTTGCCGGAACCCAACTTCACGGCTGCGGTGGATATGTCGGACAACCTGACGAAAGCGTTCAAGGACGCCGACATAGCTCTGAGTTATCCGACTATGACGACGAGAGTACAGGAATACACCGTCCAGGGCTTCAACTATTGGGCCCTGGTAGCGGAAGTAACAGCAAGAGGATAGGAGAAAAATGCCTCAGACAGACGGACACATGACCAGCAAACACTCGACATTGGAGGTGTCGAGCGACCAGGTATCCGCCGTCGGCAACGTGACCACGTGGACCGACATCAGCGGATCGAGCAATGCGCTCACGCCTTCGGGCGGGGATCACATGACCGGCTACACACACAGCTTTGGCGAATTCCACGACCCGCTGACCGGCATCGGCAAGGTCGAACCGGCTTCCGTGGTGGCGCGGGCCATCTATACGGAAGAGGACGAGGAGAGCACCGACCTGTTCCAGGGATTCTATGAGAACGAGACGAGAATCTGGATGCGGTATCGTCCGGCGGGCGCGGGCGCGGGAAACTGGGAGTACATCTTCCATGGCCACGTCGTGGGACCCTGCATCCCCTCCTCGGACGCGACGACCGCGGACATTCTGCTCGTCGAAGCGACCTTGTGGGGCGTCTACAAGGGCAGGCTGGGCCAGGGAACGACCTAAGAATAACTGAATAAAAGGAGGTAAACATGCCCAAAAGAACGGGAACCCGGAGAGTCGAGAGTCCCGAAATCCAGGGCGATGATTCCTATGTCGTCGTGCGCAAACTCAAGGTGAAAGAGATGCGCAAGGTGATAAAGGAGGCTGGAGAGGACGCGCCCCCGGAACAGCAGTTCGAGCGCGCGGCCAAGCTCTACGCCGACCATATCGTCGAATGGAACTGGGTCGACGACGATGGTAAGGCCATGCCCCAACTCAAGGACGATCCTGACGTGCTCGACCAGCTTTACGATGCCGAACTGATGTTCCTCGGCGAGGCGTTGGTGGGGACGGCGGCGGAACGAAAAAACTCGACCGCCAGCTCCTAGACTACTATTTTACGGGAGCTGGTTTTACCGGAGTCGGTGAGGAGCCGTGGGTGGTGACAGAACTCCATCTCTGTCGCGACGTCTATCACTGTCTGGGATGGATGCTCGATCTTGAGGATTGGGACCGGCTACGGGACCATATGATGGTCATGCACTATGAAGCCAAGTATGGCAAGAAGGACAAGGCCAAGGGCGTGAGCTTCAAGGATTAACCATGCCTGAACGTAACCTGGACATCAAGATAACCGCAAAGGACGAAGCCAGCGGCGTCATTAGCGGCATGCAGAAAAAGATGACCAGTGTCGCCAATTCCTTCGCGACTATCGGCAAAGGAATGTCGAAATATGTGACTGCGCCCCTAGTCGCCTTTGGTGCTGTGGCTGCGCATACAGCTATCGACTTTGACAAGGCGATGATGGGCGTGAACTCAGTTGTCAAACTGAGCGGCCAGGCATTCCAAGACCTCAAAGAAGATGTCTTGGAATTCTCTACGCACACAAGCAAAAGTTCTGCAGATGTCGCCGTTGCCCTGCGCGGCATTATGAGTACGGGCTACCAGACCGCCGACGCCATGACTATCCTCAAGGTGTCCGTTGACGCCGCTGGCAATATGATGACAGACACCGAAACGACCACGCGTGCCCTGACTTCGACGCTAGCCGCCTTTGGCTACGAAGCCTCCGACGTTACGCATGTGGCCGATGTCTTGCAGCTGGCCTCGAATAAATCCGCAATCAATTTCGAACTTCTTGCCTCGACTATCGGGAATGCTACCGGAATAGCGGCGGCGGCGGGAATCAGTTTCGAGACCCTGGCCGCCGCATTGATGACGACAGTTGATGCGGGCTATAGCGAGGCCGAGGCGTCCACCGCCGTGCGTGCCCTCATCCAGTCGCTTATCAAGCCGACCGATCAATTGGCCGGAATCATCAAGGTCTGGGGTTATGAGAGCGGTGAGACCGCGCTGCAGGAACTCGGACTCCAGAAGATGATGGTTCTGCTAAACAAGACAACTGGGGGCAGTACGGAGGAAATCGCCACGCTTCTGGGCAATGTGCGGGCCATGAAGGCGGCCTTTGCCCTTGGCCGGGGTGAGGGTCAGGCGTTTGCCGATTCAATGGATGAGGTGGCCCTGGCCTCTGAGGGTGCTGGCGAACACGCGAAGATGGCGGAAATTCGCCACCAATCCTGGTCCTATCAGATCACGAAGATGAAGTCCGAGCTGGAGGTATTCAGCATTCGATTAGCCAATCTCTATATACCCACGATCATTCAGGTCGTGAAGGTGTTGACGGGATGGCTCACGACGTTGGCAACCCTAGATAAGGAACAATTGCAGACTATTCTGACAATTGCATTGGTTGCCGCTAGTATCGGGCCCGTTCTAATTGGTGTGGCAAAACTGATAAGCGCAATGATTGCCGTGAAGAATGCCATAGCTATCATAAAAACCGCCATGATCGCCTTGAATGTGATATTAGCTGCTAATCCCATAGCGCTCATCGCTATGGGCATAGTGGCAGCCGGACTCGCGATCGCCGCCGTAGTCAAAAAGATCAGCGACAACACGCGAGAGATGGAAAAGGCGACTGCTAGCGCCAGCGCCCAAGCCAAAGAAACGACGAGCAGTTATGGAGAATATCGGCAAAGCGTGTTGGATACGATCCGCGTGGTCAACCAGATTCACAGCGCGGTAACAGATGAGACATTGGCCCAGATTCTCCTAGAAGAAGGGCTGATGGATACCCGTGATGCCTATATCCATGCGAAAATCGCCGCCGGTGACTATGCGGGGGCGATGGCCAGTGTCACCAATGGGCTGGAATTCGCCTACATAGCCACACTCCAGTTGAATGTGGCCCAGGACAAGAACGCCCAAACTCTCCAGTATTGGGATTCTATCAATGATGAAGTTATGGGCGGTCTTCGGGACATGCAGGGCGAACTGGATACCACCACGAACTATGTGAGGGAATCCGACTATTGGATACAACAGGCTGAAAGGAATTGGAGGACTTCTGCCGATGGCATGGCCACGGCGATGCACATGGCTGGCCAGGACATACAGGTAACGATGTACAGCACCCGGAAAATCGTACTTGATGCCCTGGATTCAGAACCCGTCAAGGATCAACTCGACAAGATGTTCGACATCATAGAGGACCACAATGAGGCCGTGGTGCAAATTGCACAGGAGGCCGCCGACGAACGGGTGGAATCCCAGCGCCAGCTCGGCTTTGAGATGGCGCAGTCCGAGCAGGAATTCCAGCAGATGCACGCGGCGCTGCTTCAAGTGGGCAGGGTCAAGGACGCGGCAGATCTCCTAACGAAACACCAGCGCGAACAGGCCCTAGCGAACAGAGACTACCTGATACAGCAGCAGGAGCAGAAGCGCAACAACCTCATTAAGCGTATTGCTCAACTCACTAATTATCACCAGGCCCTCAGTGATCAAAACGATCAGACGGCCAGGGTATTGGCTGCGGAACTCCAGAAAAATGTGGGATGGGCTGATCTAGGTGCAGAAGCACAAAAAACCCTCCTCGATATAGCCTATTCCGGGGCGTCCGATAGATTAGCAAATGAACGTGACTTTGCGCTAAAGCAACTAGAGGTTAGCAAATATATCGCTGAAGGTTCAGTGGATGCGGCTGCTGAAGCACTTAAGGCATTCATAGAATTACAGGAAGCACGAGAAGCGGCTACCCTGCAAGAATTAAAGGACGCCCAAGCTACACTAACTGGTTGGACATGGACTATACCGCCCTTACCGGGCCTCGATTTGGGTGCTCTGGCTGGTAGTGGCCCCGCAGGGGAAAGGGCTGCGCAGCAAGCTACCGAACCCGCCACCCGCGTCATGGCCGAGGTTGCCAAGGACATAGAAGAGGCCACGAAGTCCGCGATGCAGGCCATTAAGGACCTGGTCGAGTTCGATGTACCCGCTGGCGTAGAGGTTGGTCTAGGCAGGGTAGCTTCATTCCTGACCAAAGCGGCGGGCATGTTGCATACCGCCATGGAGGGCATAGACAAGGCCAGCGCCGATGTAGCGGCAACGATGGCCACGGCCACGGCAACCATAGTCGGCGCTTTCGCGCAGTTCGTGGGTCTTCAGGAGGGACTTGCGGTCACACCAGAACTTGGCGGACTCCCCGGCTGGATAGCGGGATTCAAAACCGTGGTCGATTCCATAGTCGGCGCATTGGAGGGCAGCGCCATAACGCTCGATGAAGAAGGCAAGTCGGCGGCGGCCATGCTGGCCGGGGCCGCAAGTAGTATCATTGGGATTGTCAAGCCTGCTATCGAGGCTATGGTGGCTCTCGCGGATTGGGAACCGGTGGAATCGCTAGTAGGCAAGATGGATTCCTTCCAGCGGTTGATTGGCCAGGTTGTGAATGCTCTTGAGGAAAGTGCTGACTGTTTCAAATTGGAAGGTATTCAGGCGGCTGGTGTCCTATTCGAGGCCATGAAGGGCAGTGTCTCCATCGTCAAGCCTGCTATCGAGGCCATGGTAGCACTCATTGAATGGGAGCCGGTAGAATCTCTAGCAGACAAGATGGATTCCTTCCAACGCCTGATTGGTCAGGTAGTCTTCGCGCTTGAGGAAGCTGCTGACGGCTTCAAACTGAAAGGTATTCAAGCGGCTAGCACTTTATTCGAGGCCATGAAGGGCAGCGTCTCTATTATCAAGCCTGCAATAGAGGCTATCTTGGCCCTGACTGCATGGGAGCCAACGCAATCGCTAGTAGACAAGATGAGCGCTTTTCAACAACTGATTGGCCAGGTGATCTTTGCCCTGGAGGAAAGTGCTGACTCCTTTAAGTTGAAAGGAATTCAGGCAGCCAGCATCCTATTCAATGCCATGAAGGATAGCGTGGCCATCATCAAACCGGCAATAGAAGCCATCCAGGCCCTCACGAATTGGGCACCCGTAGAATCGCTGGTGGACAAGATGGACGCTTTCCAGCGATTGATCGGCCAGGTGGTCTTCGCGCTTGAGGAGAGCGCAGATTGCTTTGAACTGGAGGGCCTTCAGGCGGCCAGCCTCTTGTCCGAGGCTATGAAGGGCACCCTATCCATTGTCAAGCCGGGAATCGAAGCGTTGATTCTGCTTGGGGAATACACCCGGACTAGCGGCCTCACAAATGCAATCGCGAGTTTCGTGATGGACCTTGACCTTGTGGTCAATGAACTGAAAGCCTGCTGGCAATTCTTCGACTATGACGGAGTAGACGCGGCGGCTGGATTCTACGAGAGCGCCCAGAAGATCGTTGATATAGTGAAACCTGCAATCGAGGCCTTGATCGACCTAGCTGCATGGGAGGAGGAAGGAAGTATCCCAGCTAAGATGCATCGGTTGGTGATTCATCTTGACACCATAATTGAGGAGCTGAAGAAGCTCAAGGACCACTTCGTCGTCGAGGGCGTCCCGGTCTCGTTCGACTGGGCCGAGTCCGTCAACAAGATGATAGGGATCATCGTGCCGGGGATAGAAGCCATAACCACCATGATTCAGTACAAGGGCGCGACCACCCTGGAGCGGACGGCGGAGAAGTTCAAGGAGCGCCTGATCCTGCTGTTGCAGAAGCTGGGCGAGATAGAAGAACAGTACACCGGACCCGGAGTCAAAGACGCCACGGCCTTCGCCGGTGCAGTGAAAGAGATGATGAGTGTAGTAGTCCCCGGACTCGAGGCCATCAAGGAATTGATGGACATGCCCCTCAAGGGCAAGTTCGAGCAGGCCGCAGGCATATTCGAGATCAGGATGAACGATCTGGTCCAGATCATGGTGGATGTATGGGAGAAGTTCGGCCCCGACGCGATAAAGGGAGCGAGCGAGGCCGCCAAAGCCATGACTGACATCTCTGACATGGTGACTCCGGCGCTTGGTGCGCTGAAGCGCATGGCGGCCTATACGCAGAAAACCGGTCTCGTCGAAGCTATGTATGACTTCAGGCATGATCTATACTCATTCCTTCAACAGTTGGGCGAGATTAGATACTCATTATACGAGGGGGGTGGCCTAGCGAATGCCGAAGCATTCGAAACTGCAGCTGGTGAGGTCGCGGCGGCGGCCCAGGCAGGCGTGGACTCATTGTTGGGAATTATGAGTTTCAGAGATTGGCAAACTGAAGCCGCCCATCCAGGTGGAGCAGGCGAAACTGGTATGTTGGGTTTGGCCAATGCCGTAATTTCCGCGCTCCAAACGGCTATCGCTGTCCTCAAAAGCGAAGAGTATGCGGGCGCAGCCGGGCGCTTCCATCATGCCGCATATACCATTGGCCAACGGATAGCCGAAGGCATATCGGACGGTGCCAATCTTGCTGCCGCTATTCAAAGAAAACTAAACGAAGCCATGACCAAAATAAGTTGGAATATCGGACCATTCTACCAAACAGCTTATCAGCTGGGTGCCAACATAGCCAACGGGATCGAGGCGGGATTCAACGCGAACATGGGCCAATTACAACCCAACATATCGGGCGGTTCGGCAATGGGTATCGGGTGGTATCAGCATGGCCTGGACGCGATCATAAGCAGGCCGACGCTCATAGGTGTGGGCGAGGGAGGGCGTCCCGAGCATGTCGAGGTGACGCCGCTGGGTAGGGAAGGCAGGGCAACCTACAGTTTTGGGGATATCCATATTCATCAAGCGCCAGGCGACGCTTTATTTGAGATGCGGGCTCTAATCTCAATGCTCGAAATGGGCACGGTGGCACCCTGATGGTAGAGATTGTCCAGGAACGGTTTGAGCTGCGGAACGACGTCGGTGACGAGTTGAGACTGGACGGGCCGATATACGTCACCGCGCATGATGGGCTCGGGTTGGTCAAGCCGAGGCGCTACGCGCAGACGGGTCCGCAGCAGGACGGCCAGACTTTGGGGGCCGCATACTTGAATCCCCGCGTGGTGACATTCGCCTTGCATTACCACACGGATGATGAACCGGCCCTGCTGAGTGCCAGGGACGAGCTGGCCTTCATGCTCAACAACCTCAACTCGCCCATCCACCTGGTCTGCATATACCCCGACGGCGTGGAGCGGCGGCTGGACGTGTTGCATTACGACGGGGCAATGGCGCCGAGGGCCGCGAGCGACCTGTATTATTACGCTGACGACGTGATCCAGCTGATAGCCGACGATCCGGTGCTGTACGAGGTTCCGCTGCGCGTGCTCACCTGGTCCCTGGCGGAATACTACTACGGCCTTTGGGCGAAGGGTGTCGAAGTGCCGGTAGAAGTCCCGATATTCGTCGGGAGCAGCACCATCAGCCAGGTACAGACCCTGACATACGCCAGTTCGTGGGGCACGTATCCCATTATTCGATTTAGCGGTCCGTGCACGAGTCCGCAAATCCGGAATGTTACAACCGGTGAGAAGATTGCTTTTGAGGCGGGCACGGAAATAGGCGAGAACGACTACTACGAAGTGGATTGCCGATACGGGTACAAGCAAGTACTCAATTCCGCTGGCAAACCGCGTACCGGAGAACTCACCAACGACAGCGACCTGGCCACATTCCATATCGCGCCACATCCCGAAGCCCTAAACGGAATCAACGAAATCTGGGCCGTGGCTATGAGTTGCACGACGGAGACGGAGATCATTATGCAATACTATATCCGGTGGTGGTCGATATGACCCAAAGAAGCCTATGGTGGCCGACCGACGGGACGGGCGACGGTTCTGTTGACGGATATTCAATGGATGATGTCACACGGGACCAGGGGATTAGATGGAATCCGGCCTACACGGACGCGGCGATGGGAGCCGGAATCTTCGATCCCCACGGGGTGTTTTTTGAGCATCTGAATGCGTTAGTGTCCACCGTGGTAGTAGGACCGCCGGATGACATTCAGATAGACACTGGCGCGGGAATTGTCCACGGGTTCCTATACGAGAATGACGCGCCGGTTCTGTTCCGACCATTCAATCCGGCGGGCGTCACCGGTTGGCTGGTCGTTTTGCGGGTCGACTGGAATGCGCAGACGGTTCGCCTGGCGCTTTTACAGAGCGCCGATGGCGTGGCTGGACCGCCGAATCCAACGCAGACGGACGGCGTGGTTTGGGAAATCCGGCTTATCAGGGGGACTGTTGCGCCTGGCGGGGCCATCACCACCTTGACCGCCTGGCGAAGGTATGTCGACGCGATAGCGCCCATCTTTCGTGTGAAAGAGTACATCCCTTGCGTCACTGCAATCAGGGCTGGGGCGGAAATAGTGCGGTCAACGATGGCGGGCTGGGACTTGCTCAATGGTTTCACGACGGATTGCTATGGGAATTGGTCAGTTCCTATTGAGGCGGTCAATCTCGGCTTTGGTCAGGCAGGGGTTATGTTCTGGGCGGTCCTCACGGGGCCGGATTTGAGTGGCAATGTCGTTCTGACCAACCGTGCCCAGTGGGGCGCAAATGGTGTGGCATATAATAGCGGCACCAGCGGTGGTGGAAACGAAACAGAAACTTATCCCGGCGGGCAGCAGATACTCGAATGCTGCCCACATTCCATCATGGGGGCCGTGCCGCCAGTTGTCGCAGGAACATCGAGAGTATCCCTTCGTTTCCAGCGTTTGGGCGCTGACGCGGCGGACACGCTGCCGCGCACAGTCTATTTCCACGGATGGATTGCAGAATATCTAATACAGTTCACGCGACATATGGCATAGACGAAAGGAAAGAAATATGACACAGAAAAGCATCTGGTGGACGACGGATGGGATGGGGGATGGCAAGGCGGGGGGCTACCCGTCCGATGACATAACCCTTTGGCAACGAATCAAATGGACGGCGACTCCAGCACAGTTTGGCATCTTCTATGATTATCTCAACGCGCTGTTGAGCACCGTAGTGGTGGGGCCGCCGGATTATATCACCGTCGCAAGCGGCGCCGGCATGTGCTATGGATACCCATATCGAAACACCTCTCCCGTCATCCTCATGCCGAACACGCCGAACATTGGTCCGACCGGAGCGGCGGTCGTGTTGCGCGTAGATTGGTTGACACAGACTGTCCGCCTGGCGCTCTTGCAGAACACCGACGGCCTCATAGCGATACCGGCGGTGACACAATCGCCGGGCGTCCGTTGGGAAATCCAACTGGCCTCGGCGGTCGTGTCGACGGATGGGACTATTGCCCTGACGGATACGCGCCACTTCATTATCCCTTCACATCCCGACTTGGCGCAGCAGTTCTTCATTCCCTGCACAAGTGCAACCGTTGGGGGCGTAAATGTCACCCGCACGTCCGATGCGGGCTGGGACATGGCCGATGCCGTGCAGACCCTGTGCTACGGCAACTGGAGCGTGCCCAGCAACGCGACTAATCTGGCGGCGGGCGAGACGGGTATCATCATAAGAGGAATCCTTGCCGCCGCAGGCGCAGCAGGAAATGTCCAGGTCCAGAACAACGTAGCCTGGGCAGACGCGGGGCTTGCGTACAATAACGGGATTCTGGCTTCTGCCTGGAATGCGGAAGCCTATGGCGGGGCCCTAGTCATACTCGAATGCAGAACCATCATCGTGATTGCACCACCCAACGTCAATGCCGGCACAAGTCGCGTGTCTCTGCTATTTCAGCGTGATGCTACCCATATCAATGACACATTGGCAGCCACGATCTATTTCATGGGTTGGGTCGCGGCATTCGACCAGCACATAGGAGATCACTAATACGTGCCACAAATCTGGGAAGTGCGAATCAAGAATCAGGCCGGAACTGTTCAGGCCATACTAACTGGACAACGTGACGGATTTACAGGTTTCTCGTTCACGCAGCGGGTGAACAGCCCCGGCGCGTACCTGCTCTACTTTATGAAGCGCGCGACCCAGACCGATGCGGATTTCCTGACGAGGGTGGGCAAGACCGCCGGCTGGTTCGAGCTGGACGGCCAGGTGGAATTCTGGCGCAGATGGCCGGAGATGGGCATAGACAAGCAATTGGTGGGGACATTTCTGCAGCTTGACTGGGAATGGTATATCACCGTCGAGGACGGGTTGATGTTCTATAGTTCGGGGCGGGGACCTGTTGACCTGTTGGGAAGGCCCATCATAGACGCGGCGGCGGGGACCACCACAGCAGACAAGGCGGGCCCGGCGGAGAGTGTCATCAAAGAGTACATCACCGAACAGAAGGCACGCGGAGCAACTTCGCTGGCGAACGTGGCGATTGAGGCCGACGGCGCGGGCGGCAACGTAGACACGTGGAAGCGGGGACACCGCAACCTGTTAGAGATTGTGCAGGAGATAGCCAAGGCCGGGGGCGGCGACTTCGATGTGATTCCCACGACCCCGGCCAATTGGGAGTTCCAGTGGCATGACGGCCAGTTGGGAACGGACCGCTCGATAGGTTCCGACAGGGTGCGGTTCGCCTACGATCTCGGCAACATGCGCCAACCCAGACTCAAACTGGCACACCATGACGAGATCAACGCGGTACTTGTCGGGGGTCAGGAATCAGGCACAGCTCGGGAGCGTGTGTGGCGCACCGACGCCGCAAGGATGATAAGTAGCCCATGGAACCGCCGGGAAGTGTGGCGTGACCAGAGGCAGGAGGACGAGACGGCGGGGTTGGAAACGGCTGGCGACGAGACCCTGGCGGAGGGCAATCCAACGGAGGACCTGACCTTCATTCCTGTGCAGATTCCGAGCGCTTTATTGGGATATCACTATCGTCGGGGCGACCTGGTGCTGGCTGAGTTTATGGGCCACACGGCGGTCAAGAAGGTGGTCGAGACGACATTCACGTTCAACCGCGACGTGCAGGAGATCAACGTGGAGTTGGAGGATGCGTAATCTCACGGGCGACATAAACAAGGACATAGCCATTCTGAACCGGCGCATAGAGCATCTAGAGACGCTGGAGTCCTATATGCTCTGGGCGCGCGGGATTGGTTGCCAGCATATCGCTCCGCCGGTCGAGGGCAAGGGCATCTGCAATGGCGACTTCGAGTGCGGGCCGACCAGGGAATATCCGCTCTGCCAAGATTGGATTCCCGAAAACGATTACGTCACGCGAGTCACGGGCGGACTGTCGGGCAACTGGCGCATCATGGGTGGACAGGTGGGCACCGGCGCGGGCGGGTACGTCCTCAGTGACAAATTTCAGCCCGTGGATGAGAATCGGGAATACTATCTCACTGCAGCTTTCATCGCCACGGACGCCGCAGCCACAGTGGATTTCGGGGTCTACTGTTACGACGCCGCTAAGGTGTTCATTGGAAGCATCTGGCCGCTCGATGGCTGGGCTCCCGGACAGGATTGGGACCGCAGGCAGCTCGACATCGGGCCGGTCGGCGATACGAAATGGCTTGGTGGCACGCGGTATGCTAAGGTCATAAGCAATCTGCAGACGAACGCAGCGCTCACGGACGCCTGGTGTTACATCGATCACGTGAGATTCCATGAACTCGACAAAACCTACAGCCCGCTGATACGACTGATGGATGACTGGACCATAGATGATACGCTCAGGGATTTCACGGTCGGAGTATCGATCTATCCGACTTCGACGCTTACACTCACGCTAGAAGAACCGGGTTATATTTGGTTCACTTATCACTTATCCAGCCACAGAAACATAACCAATGCGCGAGCGTTCTCTCATACGTTTTGGCCCACAATAGGCGGCGCAGCCATTTCCGTATACGGATCGACTTTCGGTCAATCTGTGGTCAATGATTATCACGATCTCGACATTACGGGCCGGACACAGAACATTCTCGCCAGGGGCGTTTATAACCTTGATCTGAGAATCCAAGTCATGAATGCGGCAGATACCGTGCAGTGTCAATATCTGATAGGTACCGCATTCTACACGAGGGCTTGGTGATGAAGCGGATCATCTGCATTGTGTTTCTGGCCGTGGTGTTCCGCGCAAGCGCGCAGTCGGACAACCTCACGATCTGTGGAGAGGTCCGAAACGTCGACGGTTCGGGCGTCACCGGGGCGACCGTCAAGCTGCAGTACGGAGACCTGGCCAAGCAGACACTTATTGGTATGGACGGAACCTGGTGCTTCGTGATCCGCAGGTTCACGGACAGGTACAGCCTGTACCTATCATTGCCCGCGGACTGTGTGAGCCTGGGGGCGAGCGCGCCGTGGGAACTGAGCCCGGTATCCGACAACGATTACGTGATAGGCATTGTAGTTCCGGCGGACATGCCAGAGGCCACCGGGATAGTGTTCGCCATAGAGTGCGGAGCGACGCCCACGAACACGCCTACCATTCTAGCAACCGATACGCCAGTGACGGTCGTGGGAACGATGCGGATACGGCTCAGCGGTACGGGGGTTATCGAGGTGCTATCGAACGGGACAATCAGATTCGTGAATTGGGATCTCACAATCATCGAGGAGTGATCTATGCTAAACGGCAAACCGAACTGGTCGAACATCCGGGCTGCGCTGTACATCGTTGTCTTGATCGCGGCCATGGCCACGGGATGGGCAACATTGAGAGCTGATGTATCTGCGAATACCAGAGACATTGAGGAGGGCAATGAGGAAAGAAAAGACGTTATCCTGTTACTCACGGAAGTGCAGGTGCAGATAAGGGGATTGGAGGTGGGCCAGGGAAACATGCAAAGTCAACTTGCGATTATACAAAGGGAGTTGGGCGATTTGCGGCAGAGACTATCCGAATGAGCGTAGTCCTAAAACGCGAGATCTCCTACACGAGCCGCCGGGACATGTTCAGGCTGGTGTTCCTGTCGGATATACACCTCGGATCAAAGCACTGCGATGAACGGCTGTTAAGGGAGACGGTCGAATCCATCAAGCGCAGCAAGAACGCCTTTTGGATCGGACTTGGGGACTATTGTGAATGGATCAACGTGAGGGATCCCCGCTACCAGGAATCGGAGACGGCCAGTTGGCTTTGGGGCGTCGACGACAAGGCGGAGGAACAGAAGAGGCGGATCCAAAGCAGATTAGAGCCGATAGCGGACAAATGCGTCGGCCTGATTGAGGGGAACCATGAGTTCGCCATCAAGAAACACACGGAGAGGGATGTCTTTCGGGGACTCGTGGAGGGTTTCATCAAGACCCGGCGCGAAAAGGGCATCACGGAGCCGTTGGGTCTGGGGCCGGACGGATTCATCCGATTGATCTTCAGGCGCAGCGAAAAAGGCGCAACCTGGACGTGCGACGTGTACGCCACGCACGGAGCCGCCGGAGGCAGGAAGGCCGGGGCCAAGGCGCTAAGGCTTCAGGATTTGCACAGGACGCACGAGGCGCATATAATAGTGATGGGTCACAGTCACGAGCCCCTGGTGCTGCCCGCGGAGATTCGGCTGAGGGCGGGCAGAGGACCGAACGCACTAGCGAGCGTCACGCACTCGGTGAACGCGGGCTGTTTCCTGGGCACCGAGGGGGCGGGGTGGCCGGAATACGCCCGACGCAGGGACTATCCCCCGTCATTGGCGAGCGTGGTCGAGGCATGGATAGAACCCGACAAAGAGCGGGTGAGGATCATAGCGTAAAGGAGAATCGGAATGACTCTACAGGAAGCGTTGCAATGGGTGCTCATCGGCAGCGGGGCTGGCTAGCCTACGCCATCATTGGCTGGATTCCGGCCCTGAAGAACCTGAAGGATGACTATCCCATTGGAGTAGATGGATGATCAAGGGAAGATAATCACGATGGAAGATGCTATGGATGTAGCCAGATATTTCCTTGCAATCGTTTGTGAAGAAGAGGGTGATTTTATCACTAACCTCAAGCTTCAAAAGCTACTCTATTATGCCCAGGGATTCCATTTGGCAATCCTAGGAAGTCGGCTCTTTGATGAAGAAATCTACAGGTGGATGCATGGGCCAGTAGTCCCCGAAATCTACCGCGCATTCAAGGAATATGGGGCTGGGCCAATTGCTTGTCCAAAGGAAGCATTGTCTCAATTGCCAGACGAAACAAGGCAAGTCCTGGATGAGGTTTTTGCTGTCTATGGTCAATTCACTGCCTGGACTCTGCGAAACATGACACATACTGAGCCTCCATATTGTGAGGCGCGAGCAGACGGCATAATCTCGACGAAGGGAATGGAGAAGTTCTTCAAGACCCGACTCATTGAGCAATGACGTCTCGCAAGAACCGAATCAAACGGCGCAAGGTATCAGATATGGAGGAACTTCCTATGAACGAAAGAGAGAAGATGATTCTTGTTGAGCTTCAAACGCAACATGAAGAAGCCCTCAGGGCTTGGGATAGCCTTGACAACAAGTTGGTCTCCATCTTTATTGCCGCGGGCTTCATTTTCGCCTTGTTCGTCGCCCTCAAGCCCGCAACTGGCTTGTGGGGTTGGGTTCAGTTCGCAGCCTATCTTATTATGCTAGCCTTGACCCTGGTTGGTTTGTGGCCACGAACCACTCGGTCGCCTATCCGACTTGACTGGGAAACGATCTGGAAAGAATACTTGTCTGAAAGCGATGAGAATGCTTATAAGCAACTGGTGAGCGATTATCTGTACGCGCTTTCGGCGAATAACCGACTCGGCCACTTCAAATCTCGGGTGCTGATGGTTTCAATGATTTTATTGACCATCCAGGTTTCGGCAGTGCTCATCACTCTAGCGGTTGCGTTAGCTGCAAAAGCATGGTAGAATAGGCTTAGCATATTGGGAGGTTGAGACATGGCGGAGTTCTCATTATGGGGTCTGGGAGGCATGGTTCTGGTCACTGGCATCATGGAGGTAATCAAGTATTGCTTTCCCAAACTGAAAGATCGTTGGACTGTCGGTGTGTCAGTCGCGGCGGGCGTCGGGCTATCTTGGCTTGCCCAAACCGCAAAACTCTACCCGGAGGCCGCGACCGTGATTAACGTGACCGGTGCTGGTCTTCTAGCCGGGTTCGCAGCCTGCGGCTTCTTTAGCGGACTCAAGAAACGATCCTAGCAGAAACAGCGCGAAAGCGCTGACCATACTCCTCCTTTTCACAGGGAAGGGCGGCGTCTCACCGGCGCCGCTCTTCTCGTTGTCTGTGATGCGTCACGGAAATGTCAATAAAAATTGACGCATAGGGGCTATACAAGTTGGATAATGTATGCTATAATAGCAGTGAGATGAAGGATGAGGAGGGTTCATGAACTTCGGCAGAGCCGTAAGGATAATGCGTACCGCGCGGGGAATGACCCAGGCGGAACTGGCGGAACGCGTCGGCTCCAGCCAGAGGATTATCAGCTTCATCGAGACCGGCCTGGTCAGGGCGACGGACGAGACGGCAGCCAAGATTCAGAAGGTGCTGGACTTTTCCCCGGCCTCGGATGAGGCGCTAAAGGTACTGGTCAAGGACGCCGACTAGCGACGGCGGCAAGGAGGCACCATGACCAGCGCATTCACGAACAATCCATTCAGTCTGGAAGCCAAAGCCGAGCGCTTCGCTACCTATCACGGGATCGGCAGGCGTTCTGGCCAATCTTGGATTGAGGCCGTCGAGGAGGACTTGGAGATTTGCAGACCGACGGACCGTTACCACGCTTATCGATGCGCCCTCTGGCGCAGGATCGTGAAGAGGGCCAATGCGTGGGCGGCAAGGAGGACAGATGCTCGTCAAGGCACGGAATCTAGGGCATAAGGTCCTGTTAGCGGATGGACGTACCGGGACCATATGCGGTTGGGGAGAGCCGGGCAAACGCGGAATCCGAAAGGCGTCTCGTCGCAGAGCTATGGCCAGTGGTAGCCCGCATCTATTGATCGACATGGGCTTCATCCTCGGTGGACATGCAACCGAATGGGTGCCGATGGATCAGATTATCGAATATGTCTGATGGGTGGGTGCCACGGGGCGCCCCGCAGGCCGAAAGGAGCAATATGAAGTGGTCGGACCGGCCATCATCGAGGAGCATCAGCGGGGCACTGGTCGTGCCCATCAGACTGTTGGTGATCGCGGTCGCTATCGGATTGGCGTGGTGGCTCGGCGAGCATTTCGTCTGGCAGATGTTTCGCAACCCGTGGTGAAAGGGTGAGCATTCATGACAAGAATCTGGGGCATCGCATACGCCATTGACCACGAGACTAACTACATCACATTCATTCATGGGCCATCGAGGCCAGCCAGAACGCTCAAAGATGTTTCGGGACGGCTCTGTGATTGGCTCGCGAAGACAGTTAACAATATGAGTCAAGCTAACCAGGGAAGCGTTGAGGCGTATTGGTGGGGATGGATATGGAGACGGAAGAATTATCCCGGTTGGCTTTCATGGACTATCGCAGGGGCGGGTGAGCATAGTGGCGAATGCCCCGCCCGCCAATGACAGAATCCGCAAGGAGAGGAGGAGGCATGTGTGACAAGCCCATCATCAAGGGACATGCCGGATTGGTGCCCTGTATGTGCCGTCCAGATCTTACAGCGCTGGACGAGGAGGCCGTGATACGACAACTGGAAGGCATGTTGTATGGTGACTTCATAGGGGTACACAAAACACCCGAAGGACCTGGCTATACGATTACGCATATGCCCACTGGCTATGCATTGTTGCTGTACCAGAATAAGCGGCGAGCTTATTGGTTAGGTCGTGAGCTGGCGAACTCCGGATTCCCTTGGGGAGAACTGAATCTTGTCAATTGCAGGGATGAAATTGGGCAACGGGCACGCCGTGTGAGGGATCAATGCGAAGAGCGCATGGCTTCGCCTCATAAAAAGCCAGACGTACCATGGAGCATAAATAGGGAGGGCCAAGATGAATCCACAGAATCATAACGACCCGCCCGACAACCCCGAGCCGCTGTGCCCGAAATGCGGCGAGCGGCGCAGGGATTGGCAGGAAAGGATAAGCGCTGACGATCCTACCGTCCTGTGCCTATCGTGTGGAATCGCATATGTACTCGGAGAGACCGACTGCCCCGCTTGTGACGGCACTGGATTCGTCACCGGCGATGGGCCGCCAGACGATGACGAGAAGAAGTGCCCGGTGTGCAAGGGAAGCGGGGGACTGGATGCTGACATTACTAAATACATTGGCACTCTGCAGGAGCAGATTCTACAGTTGGCAATCAGGATTGCGAATATGAACGAGGAACTGGATGAAGCCTACTCTGCTCTCGGGGCAAAGATCGCAAAGAGTTCTAACCGGTTGTAGTTTCAAAGGAGGAGCGAGATGGCACTTGAGAAGTTGATTACGATGGGCGAGAAATATCGGCCAGCCATGAAGATCACAGACCAGGAAGAAGCCGATGCGTATTTTGAGTCGTGCGTGGAGCATACTATGAACTGGGGTCGTACCAGAGAAAAGGCGGAAGAAGTCGAGAAGGGAAATCTTGGCTATTACGCTGGATACTATGATCACGAGACCAGGGTCAGGGTTGAGAGGCTGTTCCGTTGCGCACACCCGGTGTTTGGCAAGGCCAGTGCTGGTGTGCCAACGCCCGAAGAAGCATTCAAAATGGGGCAAGATTGGGGAAAGGAGGAGCGCGATGAAGTGGTTTAGGGACGGCGATCAAATCTGTGTCACGCGCGACACGTTCATCAATCTGCAGGAGTCGCCAGCGTTTTTCGTGCCCGCAGATGGCGACATGGGGCGCACCATCGTGAGAGATGGTTTGCTGGGATTGCCGCTGGGCGACCTGGCATATCTCAATATGATGCTCAAACTTGAGGAGGAGTGCGGTGGCTGACAAGCAGGTTGTGACGGTTCTGCCCATGCTGACGCCGGAGACGGTGACAATTCAACCAATAGAGTTCAGCCCAGATCAAATCGAACTCATTAAGCGAACTATCGCAAAGGGTGCCACCGATGACGAACTGAAACTGTTCTTGTACCAATGCCGCCGGACGGGACTTGACCCATTTGCGCGACAAATTTACATGGTGAAACGCTGGAGTAGTCGTGAGAGTCGAGAGGTGATGGGCGTGCAGGTCAGCATAGATGGTTTCCGTCTAGTTGCGGAACGGACCGGAAAGTACGCGGGCCAGTTAGGACCCTTTTGGTGTGGCGAGGACGGCAAATGGCTGGATGTCTGGCTCCAATCGAAACCACCACAAGCCGCCAAGGTAGGCATTCAGAACAGCAACTTTAGGGAACCCCTATGGACGGTTGCTATCTATAGAGAGTATGTGGTCACGAAGAAAAGCGGCGAACCGAACTGGATGTGGAGCAAGATGCCCGCGAACCAGTTGGCGAAGTGCGCTGAATCGCTTGGCTTGCGCAAAGCATTTCCTCAGGAACTCAGTGGACTCTATACCACCGAAGAGATGGACCAGGCCGGAGACGATAATGGCTCAAAGGAGACTGGCCAGCAGCAATCACAACAAGAACCCAAGGGCAAAAAGGAACCACCTCAGACCAAGCAATCAGCGCCCAAGGTCAAGCAGAAAGCCGCGCCCAAAGGCGTTGGCTGGGAAGGCTGGACAAAGGCCGCACGGGACAGATTCTGGGCCAAGGTGGGCGACATGAACTTGTCACGCGAGACCGTGCATAAGGAGTTCGGCGTCGAGAGCATGAAGGAATGGGACCGCAGCATGGAAGACGCCAACGCGATCTTGGGAATTCTGGACTACGGCCTCAATCACTTCGACATCGGACTTGAGGGCATCCA
The DNA here is from genome assembly GCA_035529475.1 of Sedimentisphaerales bacterium. Lineage (GTDB taxonomy): Bacteria > Planctomycetota > Phycisphaerae > Sedimentisphaerales > Anaerobacaceae. Next base: position 44,728 of record DATKWR010000836.1, read on the forward strand.
CAAAACCCTGAACCTGAATGCTGTGCTTCCCTGGGTCGTGGCCGGATACACGGTAGGACAAGCCAAAGTTAAGATAGACGCCTGGGTCGCAGAGCAAGCCGCCCAGGGAAAGGAAGTCCACGAGCAGACGGAGATTCCCCTCTGATGGACGATCCAGGGTTCGTGAAAGTCCGGGATAGATTGAAGTACGATGGCCCGGATCAAAACGGGATGACCCATCCACACGTGCGGTGTTGCGCCCAGTGTATAGACTGGCATCCGACAGAAGATATGGACGGTGATCGTCACGTGGGGATATGCTCCCACTTTTTGGCTATCGCCCAACATGGCCGTAAGGCATGGCATGATGGACGTGCTTGCCAGTTTAGAAACACGGCGCAATGGTATCTGGAGATGACCACCGAGTGGGTGAGGGAAGTTGGGGGAGACGGCTTGTATACCCTGGCCTGTCGTGGCGGGTGCGCAAAGTGCAACTGGTGGCAGGAGAATAAGGAGGTCTGATGCTATCCAAGAAGCAGGCCAAGGCGCTGGTGCGGAATCAGGAAACAGAATGTCTCCGCAGTCTGAGTAGGTATCCCTACTCCTTTGAGCAGCTTCGGCTAGAATTCCAGGGACAAGATTTCGTCGGGTTTGGTTTTGCGAAATACAACCTGAATGATGCTAAATGTCCGAAACTGCCGTGGGACCGAGAGAAAGGTCTGCGCATCGCCAGGGGTCGCGCCGAAAAGGACATAGCGGAGCAATTGATGCGCGTGCCAGTCAATGAGACAAAGTCAATAATCATGAGGATGAGGGTCATTGACGGCTTTGCGGAATTCACAGAGAGGGCACTGGTAGGAGGTGATGGGTAATGCCAGCAGCGTATATAGATGGCACAAAACGATGTGCGGCGGCCAAGCTTACGATCTGGATGACGAGATTGACTGCGAGAACTGTGGGAAGATTCCGGCTATCCGCCAATGAAAGGAGCAGCGATGATACGAGGACGACTTTGGCTCTTGTGCCTGGTGGCGATGTTATTGACCGTCCTCGTGGGCGGCCCGGATTGGTTGTGAAGGAGGAGCGATGGCAGAACCGGAACTGAGAGCGTTTGCAGGGGAATGGGGTGGTAGTGGCATACCCGATGAAGCCAAGCAGTTGCAAAAGGCGGGCTGGCAATTAGTGGCGGGCGATTGTCTAGAGGGAGCCGATTGTCACACGTATATCGTCTGGGTTCTCCGCAAGCCGGAACCGACGCTGCTGGAGGCGGCGCGAAATATGATTGAGATGATTCGAGCGGCATCCCATGTACCAAGCACAAACGAGTGGGGTACTGCGTTTCTACAGCTCAAACAAATCGTCGAGCGCGAGGAGCGAAGGGGTGAAGCGTAGCCCGGTCTACCGGCTTTGGCGCGGCTTGAAACTGTTCCTTAGCATAGTGTGGCGGCCCGTCGATGGGCCGGTGGACAAGGATGATCCCATGCCCGTCATCTATTGCAGTCCCCAGTTGGCTTTCGAGATAGCCAAGATCGTATGGAACTAAGGGTGAAAGAATGACCTGTGTGAAGATTCCCTGGAGTGTTTATGATAAGAATGACTGGCGCGATTATGATAACGAACCGCCTAGTGATTGGTATTGGGTTTATGTACCTGGCGCGGGCGTCACAATCGCACTCTATCGATCATTCAACCACCGATGGTGGGACTACCGAGTTACGGAACCCAAACCACTTGACGTCACCCACTACGCGCCACTTGATGAGTGCTGGCCCGAACCGCCAGAGGAGGAGGAGCGATGACGTACCAACCGTATTCGCCGGAGGAGCGAGAGTGTATTCGAAAGTTGGTAGAAACTGTACTTGATCTTGGGGATTACGACCCCTTACACCTACATGCTGCGGCAACATATACAGCTAAGCGCTGGCTCGCCACCTGCGACGGGTTAGAGGCCGAGAATGCTACCTTGCGCACACGCAACAAGTTGTGGCAAGACGAGGAGGATTACTTGCGAATGCGTATGGAGGAGCGCGGGCACATCATGCGAAAGGATGTGAAAGAGCCGCCCGATTATGACAGCCTTGCCGCCGAGAAGATCATGGTGTGGCATCGAGGTTTCCTTATGGCATCATTACACCTCTGGTTTGATAGTGATGGCCAGAGGGTTGCTGCGGTCAGTTGGTGGCATCCCACCACCGAGCCCGCCCAGGCCGAGATGGTGCGCAAGGCGATGGAAAGTGACGGTTATATCTTCGACATCAAGACGTTTGATGGACTTGCCCGAGTCAGCGTAAGACGTTACGCCAATCCACAGCCGATATCGGAAGCGACTATCCTTGACGAATGTGCCCTGAGCCGTGCCATCGTCGAGGTCAGCCTGCGTGCCGAGGGGCACATCGAATAGGGGCCACAAAATTAAGGAGGAGACATGGATCAGACCTACAATTGTAGTTTCGACTATGGCACCGTCTTGACTGCAGACGAATGGCTGCTTTTCCGTGAACAGGTCACTGATCAACTCTCGGTGGATCCCGAAGAGGATGGCACGGTGAAGTTGAGCACTTGGAATCACTTCGACGTGATACCCAGTCACATCAAGAGCCTCTTTCCCCATAAGAAGATCATCGTAGGCGAATCCATCCCGGCGAACCACGCTTATAATATCTCAAAGACCATGGATGAGATTCGAGGTATGATGGAATCTCTGCTGGCCAAGTCGGGTTCCCCAGGTCTGCCAAACCAAGATCGGTATGCTGAATTGTCCGAGGCGAAACAGGCTAATCCCGAACCGTACTTTATGATGATAAAGGAGATGTTCGTCGAAACCAACGCCTGCACAGATACCATCAACGGCTATCTGAAGGACGGTCCGTGGCACATCCTGGCAATCTGTCCGCAACCGGGTCAGCGGCGACCGGACTACATCTTGGGTAAATTGTAGGGTCACCCAGACACACATCAAAAAGAAAGGGAAGCTCAAACGAATACACGAATCCTTGGTAAGGGCGGCGCAAGGGTGGCCCCACCGCCCAATATGGAAGGGGGAACTGTGAGTGAACACTACAATCTCTATCTGGTTGTATCGGAGACTCTATTTTGCGATCCATGGATAGAATATCGCATTGCCGAACTTGTGGTGGCGCGCAGTCATGGTCATGCGCGATGGCTTGCCTGGAACAAAGATCAACATGGCTTGGCATCACGAGCGCGCATCTATGACATGCCTAAGATGGCGGTCCGGCGCAAAGAAGATTATGTGGTTGGACCACCACGAATCGTCACCGATGATTTCTCGGCAGACAAGCAATTGGACGATTCTGAGGAGGGTCGCCATATTGAGTACCTTTGGCATCTCGGCAACGCGCCGCATATCGGGATAGTGGAGGACTCATGACCGAGACGACGGAGATACGGCTGGCGCGGATTGCACGCTTTCTTCTAGACGCGCTTTCCGATCGCTACAATATCAACCTAGACCGCTACCCGCGCTTAGAATTGTATCAAGCCAAACGAAAACTTGATAACGTATTAGCCGATATGGAGGAGGGGCAAAGGGCACTTCTCCTCTACGAAGCCTGGAAGCTGAACCCCTCCCTTGGCCGTCCCTACTCGGAGATACGCCAGGAACTCGTGGAGGAGGGGCTGCTGGATGACGACGGGGGGCAATGATGTTCTGGGCGCTGACCATTCTGGTATTGGGCGTCCTGGCGGGAGCCTTCGTCTACTGGCTGCTGGATGAGTAATTAGGTATTGACAAATGACTCGGAATGTGATATGCTTACAGATGAAACAACGGGCCTGGCAACCCGAAGATAAGCATAGTATGGACGCCTTTCGTGAAGGTGTCCTGCCAGTCGCCGTGACGCTATGCACGGTTGCCAGCTAGGACGAAACAGGACATCTTCAGGGAAGGCGTTTGGATTCTCTAACCGGTTGGAAGGAGGAATCATGACCGAAACAGAGATACGGTTGGCGCAGATTCAATCACTTATGCTCGATGTTATGACTACGGTGATGCTTTCATGGCCTGGATGTTCACGTGGAGCTGAACTCATCGAAGCAAAGAAGGAGATTGATGGGATGCTTATGGAGAAGCACGAGGAGGTGCTTGAGAGCGCGAAGTTTCACCCTAAAGGCGTCATCATCGGGGTCCTTATCAGTCTTGCTATTCAAGCATTGATATGGGGTTGCTATTATGCCTTTTGGCGTTAATCCGCCCAATGTTCTAACCGGTTGGTGAAAGGAGCAACATGCCCAAGATCACAGCGGTATACTGGAAGGACGGCGAACCGAAAGACGTTACCATCGAAGACGAGGACTTGCTCTACATACAACTTGAGGGGAAGTATGAGACGTTCACCGTACATCCCGACGAGTATGCATTGACCATCAAAACGACGATGGACGATATGCTGGTACGACCGGCTACACTCAAGGAGATTCGGGTCAGTTCACTATAGCACGAGAGGAACGACATGCCCAGCAATGATGACTCAGATATGGTTTTTGCTTGGGAGAAGAGTTGGCTACCTGACCACAAGGGCAATACGCTAGGGGGATTGTGGCTAACACTTGTATGGCAAGATACTCTAGGGTGTTACAAGCCCATGAGTATGGGTGCCCTACCTTCGCATGAAACGTGGCGCGAGATCAAGAATGCCATAGACGAATTCTACAATACTGTAGATGGAACTTACATCGATCGAGAAAACATAGAGGGATTATGGGCCTTTCATGAAACGGATATCCGCAAAAGTCGACGGAACAAAAAGGGTTGCGTCTACATTGTCCGGGGTAGAGACGGATTCTACAAGGTCGGGGCAACCGGGAATTGGAAAAAACGGCTTCAAGCCCTTTCCCGTATTCATGGACATCTAGAGATTATCATGACAATAGAATCGGAAAACAGCTTTGAGTTGGAAGGTTTCTTGCATGATATGCTCTGGCGTCGACACGTACATGATGAATGGTTCGCACTCACCGAAAACGATCTGAAGGTCACAATACCCAGAATCCTGAATCTTCTATCTTACCCGCTAGACGAATAGTTGAAAGGAACCATCGTTGTGCCAGAAATAATCCGCACTGTCAAAAGCAAAAGCAATCCCTATGTGATGATCGATAAGAGACTTTCAGAGAATGACGCCCTTAGCTGGGAAGCACGGGGCGTCATGGTGTATCTGCTCGGCAAACCCGACGGGTGGACGACTCGCTTCACTGACCTGGTGAGGCGTGGGCCGGCCGGCGTCTGCAAGATGCGCCGCGTATTCAAGGAGCTACGTGAGCATGGACACATTCGTCAAATACGCACTCAGGATGATAAGGGGCACTTCATGTACGAAACCCGAGTCTATGAAGCGCCAGAAGATAATCCCTCCTATGATGGGAAACCCGTGAGCGGGAAACCCGCTAGCGGGCAACCTGACGACTTACTAAGTAATGAATCAGCAAGTAATTCAGATACCTCCGCAGTAGCGGAGGCGTGTGAAAACACGCCTTCCATATCGGAACTGGAATATATCTCTTGCGATGAAGATGGCGAACTGGTGCCGAAGAGGCTAAAGACGAAACGCAAGCCGAGCCGCGTCAGACTGGAGCAAGTTGAGCTGGGCCGTCACTTCTCGGAGCTCACGGATATTCCCATGCCAGAGAATCCCAACGGCAACCCACGCCGATACAAGGCACAGTATGTTGCGTGGTGGGAGCCAATGAAGGACATACTGGCCCTGAGAAACGATATGGCCAGGGCGAAGCGGCTGGTGAGGGATGCAATCGATGAATTGGACAATGACGGAATGACAATCAGTTCGCCGAAGAGCATCCTGAAGACGGCCATAGGCATCCACGGAAGGAACGCGCGCGCCTCGCCGGAGGTTGACTGGTTCGCCGCGTCGCAGGAGGAGGAACAGTTGCGTGCCAGCAAGCCATGAAGACGGAGCAGGATGTCATTGATAGCCTTGGTCACTGCGTATGTGGCGGGCATGGGTTCTTTCGGGTGGACGTAAGTTTGGGCCACCCGCTGTTCGGCAAGGCCATCCCCTGCATCTGTAAGGTGAATGACAGGGCGCAGGAGAAGGCTGCGAGTCTGCGCCGATTATCGGGCATAAGCGAGCAGGCCATGACGCGGTGGACATTCGAGAGCTTCCATCCGGAATGGTGCAAGATACGTGACGAAACGAAGAGGACGGGGGCCGTTGCCGCCATGAGGCAGATCAAGGACGAATGTCAGCAATGGGAAGTCAAGGGATGGCGCATTCTGATAGGGCCATACGGTTCGGGGAAGACCCATCTGGCATACGCCATCGCGGGTTCCTGCCTTCAGAGTAACCTGCCAGTCTATGCCGCGCTGGCGCCGGACATGCTGGGAATGCTCAGGTCATCATTCGACACGAACACTTTTGACGAATGCTTCGACCACCTACGCAACGTGGAACTGTTGGTCATAGACGACCTGGCGACCGAGCACGCCACGGCATGGGCAACCGAGAAGCTGTTCCAGATCGTGGACCACCGATACGTCAACGACTTGCCGCTCGTCATCACGACGAACGTGGACATCAGGAACGGCGGCAAACGGATAGAGGGGCGGATAGTTTCGCGGCTATTGGAGGGGACTGAGACCGAGGGCGGACGTTCGCGGTTGTGGATATTGCCCGTGTCGGACTTCCGGATGGGTAAGCGGAGATGAAGGAGGAGTGACATGGCGGTATATAGGAGCATGGAGGAATACTACGAGCGATTTTTCCCTAATGAACGTGAGGAGCGGCGCAGAAAGGAGAGACTCAAGAAGGAGGACCCGTTGGCGTATGCGATAGAACATGTGTGGGAAGTGTGGAGAAGATTGCACTGGAAGACGAGGCCGCCGGGGGAGGAGTAAGATGAGTGAGACGCGATGGGATGCTATCCGTAGACGATTGGACGAGGGGGACTGTCACCCATCAGGGCCCGTGTTTAATCTATTGGACAAGCTTGAGCGAGAAGCAGTCGAAGCCCAGGCCCAGATCGAGGCCATGACGCCCGACTGGAAGCTGGGCAGGTTGGTGAGGAGGATGCCGCGTTTTTCAGCACTCGTGCATGGTACGTGTGATGAGCAATGGACTATGATTCACTTGCACTGGAATAGGCAATGGCATTATCAAGATATACCTGAGGCCGCTCTGTGCGAGGCGCTGGGGGAGGAGCAGGAATGAACGCTTATGAAAAGATGCGATTAGAAGATACGGTTCGCAGCGAACGTGCCCGGGCAGATGAGTTTGCTAGGCAAGCGTGTGAGAATCAACGGGGACAATACCACGAGATGCAACGCGAGTATGAAGCATGGCGAGAGGAACTAGCAGAGACTGAAGATGCCTTGTACGTGAGTGCTACCTGGTCGGCTCGATGGAAGGCCCTAGCCAAGAGACAACGCAAAGATCTCGCCGTCGCCCGCCTGATCATTGCAGACCTGAGCGAGACGCTAGGGGAGCAAGATGGCGAAGGCAAGTAAGGCGCAGCGGGAGATTCTTGGGCTTATGGTGCAGGGACACCTGTTGATTGAGGTTCCGCCAACTTGGCTGAGAGTTGGTGGTCGTATAGTGCAATTGTCAACGCTGGCCGTCCTTCGTAGAGAAAGATGGATTGAACAAGTTGAGCATCGATATTGGCGCAAAAGGGCATTCCAGATCACTGACGCTGGCCAGGAGGCAGTGAATGAAAAACCCTGAAGATCATGTTTGGGCCTTTATCCAAGAAATGGCCAGGTGGGATTCGGAAATGAGGTTGTGGCGATGGCGCTTGCCAGAAGTCACCCACATGATGATGGCGGACGTCATAGCCAACGTAACCGGCGCAAACCTCTCCATCGTATTGGAAAGAGCACAGGAGGCGGCGAATGAGCATCTCTGACGTGCCGGGCAACTCGTCTAACGCCTGGTGGCTTCTTCTAAGGCCTGAGACGACTAGAGAAGATGCTGAGGAGATATTCTTTCAGAGTATCGGTAGAGAGGCTGAAGAATATAAGGGGTATCCCTCCGGGGTGCTTGTGGGACCATTGACGGACGAAGAAGGAAAAGAAGTGGAAAAGAAAAGGAGGGGTGGGTGAATATCGATCTTTCTGATATCATATCCGCGTTGACCAGGAGGGGCCGACATGAGCGATGATTGGAACCTTGATGAAAAAGCAGAATGGCCCGCTAATCCCAAGCATTTGATCCGGTTTTTGAGGATCACTTGGCGCAATAGGCATAAGCTCAGTGATATGCCTTGGCCAATCTATTTGCACATTATCTGGAAAGTGGCAGCAGTGAGTTGCAGGTATGCAGAAACTACACCGTGGAAGACCGAAGGCAAATCACTAGACGACAAACTTCTCGCTAACAGTTTGAAGCATTGGCTAACGGAGGAAGGGTGAGTACAGAGGTTCTGCCTGAAGTCATCCCCGCCTTGACGATCGGCGGGTTCGAAGCTACGATGTTGGGGCTGACGATAACGGGCCAGCCCGGCTACGAGGTCTGGGAAGCCTATGGGCGGGGCCTGCAAGGCGTTCAGTCGGCCATACATTGGGTCATAGGCGACTGGTTGAACTACGGCGAGGCGCGCTATGGGGATACGTACACGCAGGCGCTGGAGCTGACGCCCTATTCGCTCTCGACGCTGCAATCGGATAAGTGGGTCGCAAACGCGATACCATCTTGCAACCGGTTAGTAGGTTTGGCGTGGAAGGTGCACCGGGAGGTCGGCGGATTGCCGGTAGAGGAGCAGATGGGTTGGCTCGTCCAGGCGAGGGATAACGAATGGAGCGCCCCGGAGTTGAGGGAGGCAATCCACGGCACGCCCACGGAGGAGGAGCGGCTGGTCAGGGGGATGAAGAACATTATGCGTCAGATAAGCGAACTGCTGTTCATAGCCTCCATGGAGGACATGGATGCGCTGCTTCTGGCCATGGACACCATAGGAGATCGAATCGATGCAAGGAAGGAGGAGTGATGGCGAAGTGCCCCAGGTGTAACGGGATTCTATCATGCGATGGCCGCAGCTATTATCGAGCGAAGATGATTCACTGCGAATCGCCAGATTGTGGTTGGGGTCGCTTGCGATGGACGTGCGCCAGTGATGAATGGTGGTGGAAAAAACTCGATCAATTCCATCGAAATCATCCCGTTATTGGCCTGGAGCCATACCTGGACATGGGTTCCTGTGCCGACATGCCCGACTATCCGGAGGAGGAGTGATGACAAGGCTGATGCTGTTCGGGGACGCGCTGGTGGATATTGATGACGTGCGGTGTGCTGTGGGAATAGGTATTGAAAGGGTTGCGACGCAAATCTATATGAAGACTAGCGGAACTTCAGAAAAGCCTGATCTGACGCTAGTAGCTCTCGGTGATGCCAAAGGCGAGTTCGACGCCTGGGCCAAGAGCCTCAACAGGCCGTTTATCCTGAATGAATCGAAGGAGGAGGAGTGATGAACATGCGTAAATGGCGATTCTGGGTAAACACGGTCTTTCTTTGGTCGCTGCTTGTGCCGTGCTTTGTGGGGATTATGCTGGACGGGGGATGAATGCTTAGACTAATCAAAGGAGGAATGAACGTGACAAAAAGACAGGCTCATATCTTGTTTCCACTCGAGACCGGGCAGCATCTGGACCCCCAAAATCCACCATGTGGTGGTTCATCCGTAACCCGGCCATCGAAGCCAACGCCGGGGCCACCACCCAAGGCGTCGGGCATAGAGGCGCCTCCTGTAGACGAAGACGAAACTCAAACAATCATTCGGTTGCTCACTAGAATCGCGGACGACGTGGTTTTCCTTCGGAATCATTGCTCAGGATGAATGTACGATGCCCAGGCTAGCTGCCAAGAAGGACGCCAATCACGATGAGATAGCGGAAGTTTTCCGCAAGCTAGGCTGGCAGTGGACGGACACCTACCAGCTGGGTATGGGGTTCCCGGACGGCGTGATCTCCAGGCCGGGCATGAACATACTCATCGAGGTCAAGTCGGAAAAGGGAACACTAACGCCGGAAGAGAAGCGGTTTCAGAAGCGCTTCGTGGGACCGCTGTACTACGTGCGATCCGTCGAGGAGGCGCAGGTGGTGGACGCTTTGCAGAAGTGTAGAGAATCACGGAGGGGGAAATGAGCAAGGAATCGAAAAGGCGGAGGATGTACCTGCCGAGCCGTTTTGGGGAATGGTGCGGCAAAGTGATACTCTTGGCTGGGACCATCCTCGTCGTCACCGTATTAGGTTGGCTAGCAACGGGCGTCGTCAAGGGGATCATCAAGATGGCGATGGATATAGGAGCACTGTTAGGGGGATGACGTGGGATTGATTGTACTACATGCGTTTGGTCTGGGTTTTCAGACCTTTGGTCTACTTGTGGCCATTAGAGACAGATCGAAGGGATGCGCATTGTTCTCGATCTTTGCTATGGTTTGGTCGGGCCTGTTTCTCTCTGTTAATATGGCAGTCCTCACGGGAGGTTAGCATGTTCATCGAGGGCTATTTCTTTGCAAATCCGATTTTGAATTACATGGCCTTTTTCGTATCATATTCCGTTCTGGCATTGGGTTTGACTGGAGCGTGTGTAGTCGTGGCATTGTTCATAAATGGGGATATTGCCTTATAAATGAACGCCCACCGCAAGCTCCAGCTTGCCGTCCTGGAGCGCGACAACTATTCGTGCCATCCCTGTGGCCGCTACACATGCGAGACGCACCACGTAGCGCCGCGCGGATGGTTCGGCAAGAACAACAAAGAGCAGGCGTGGCAGAAGAAGAACATGCTGGCGAAATGCCCGGTCTGCCACAAGCCGTTTGCGCACACGAAGGCTGCGCGGAAACGAGACCTGGAGCACCTGGAGAGGCTGTACGGCTATCCGTATGCCGAGCAGCCATGGGTGGGCATACTGGGGAGGGCAGATGAGTATCCCTGACGTATTGGGCAATCGGGAGAAATGGCATATAGAGTGCGGCGATGCTAGAGACGTATTGCGAGAGATGGCCGATGAAAGCGTCCACTGTGTCGTCACCAGCCCACCTTATTGGGGATTACGTGACTACGGACTTGCGCCGACGATTTGGGGCGGCGATGCAGAATGTCAGCACGAATGGGGTAATGAATTGCCATCCGTGAGTTTCAGTCCGCAACAAGATGCGTCTGGAGGAGTTGGTGGTGGCCGTCTTCATGGAACACGTGGTCAACAGGGATGGACGGCAGGTACGGGGAGTGGAAAGGCCTCCCGGGGCCAATTCTGCCAGGTCTGCGGTGCCTGGCGCGGCGTTCTCGGACTTGAGCCATCGCCCCAATTGTACGTCCAGCACATCGTCGAGGTGTTCCAAGAGGTAAAGCGCGTGCTCAGAGATGACGGCACACTTTGGGTTGTGATCGGAGACAGCTATGCCAGTATCGGCAGATCGGGCCGCAAGGAATCGCCAGGCGTTGGCGCAAAGCAAGCGATGGCACCCGTGAATCGTGATATTGTCTGGAAAGCCGGTGGGGATAGTAACTTCAGTTGGCAACTGCCAGGTAAAATCAAGCCGAAAGACCTTGTGGGCATTCCCTGGATGGTGGCCTTCGCCCTTCGGGATGACGGATGGTGGCTACGCAGTGACATCATCTGGGCTAAGCCTTCATGTATGCCAGAGAGCGTAACTGACCGGCCAACTCAGTCCTATGAGCACGTGTTCCTGTTGGCGAAGAGCAAAAGGTATTTTTATGATAACGAGGCGATCAAGGAACAGAGTACAACGAATGATTCACGGCGGCCCTATACAAGCAATGGTGCTTGGCAAGTAGATGGGCGACCAATTGAGCAACGGCATAGTGGCGAGAGGCGGAACGGCGATGAGTTTAGCACCCGCAACAAGCGTAACGTCTGGACAGTGGCCACCTCTCCATATTTAGGTGCCCACTTCGCCACTTTTCCACCGGCCCTCATAGAGCCCATGATTCTCGCCGGGACTTCCGCCAAGGGCTGCTGCGCAGAATGCGGAGCGCCATGGGAGAGGGTAATAGATCATCATACGTCTATTCCCCAACGCATTGGTGGTGACAACAACTGGATCAAGATTGAACATCAAAGGACAGATCAACAGGAAAGAGCGGGTGGATTCTACGATGCCCAAAGTACAACCCTTGGCTGGCGTCCGACATGCTCATGTGATGCTGGCGATCCCATTCCTGCTATCGTTCTCGATCCCTTTGTGGGAGCGGGCACAACCGTTATGGTAGCACTCAGGCATGGCAGACGGGCAATCGGGATAGATGCCAAGCCCGAATATTGCGAGATGGCGCGGAACAGAATCATTGAGGACAATCCAATGTTCAACACAGTGGGAAAAGACTAACCGGCAAGGAGGGAATATGGCGGTACGACTCCGAGCTAATGGCAAAACTATTGTCTGTGCGGCGAAAAGCGAAGTCGAAGATGGCGACTGCTATATTGATGATAATTGGCACTATGAACTGGCTGTAGAACTCAAAGTGTTGCGTGTCATTGGTGAGGATGAATTCGATGCAGACCTGTGGGCCTTTGTGAATGCGCGAGACAAGGAGGGCAAATCGCCCTAATAGGGTGCTAAGGCCTTCTAACTAGGACTTCTAAGGTAGCACCATTCTATAGGGCTTTGCGGCTTGAGCCCCGAATCAGGCCGCACACAAAGGGAGATACTGGCGGCGATGAAGAAGATGAAGCCCGCGCCACTATTTGATGGGGCCTTGACACAACAATCGTGAAATGATATGATGTAAGCAGGCAGGGAGGGTGAAATGACAGTAGCACGATCCATCCATTTCCAGAACTTGGGCCAGGCTCACGAACAGGCCGAAATAATCCGAACATCCGATGTTCCCATCGTGAAAATAGTCAATTCACCAGGGACCAATCCGTTCCCGGGCAAGCGTGTCATCATCCGGGAGATGGACCCGAATGAGACAAACATGGTCCGTTCCGGCGTCTCAGGGGCTAGGGTTTGGTGGGAGCACAACGAGGCCCGGATGCGCGAGAGGAGTTGGGCCTGGGCCTTCGAGGTTGCGGCGAACGAGCAACCCTGCAAGACGCCACAACAGTGTGGGATCCTCGCGGCCTATCAGATCGAGTGGATGCGCCAAGCCAGGCTCCGGGGCTTTACGCAGAAACTCCTGGCGGGCGTATTCAGCACGGGTGTGCCGGAGCCAGAATACGCGCCCCTCTTTGGGGATATGGTAAAACTGTGTGACTATATGGCCTTCCACGAATACTGGGGGAGGGGCGGGCCCGATGATCCCGACTCGTATACCTGGCTCACGCAAAGGTACAGGCGCTTCTATGACGCCCTCGGATTCACGAAACCCACCTTCATCACCGAGGCCGGGATATGCCTCGGGGACCCCCTTGGCTGGAAGGACGCGGGGATCACCGCGGAACAGTATGCCATCGAGTGTATTGCGTACTGCGACGAGTGCCAAGAGGATGGGTATGTGGAGGGCGTGTTCTTCTTCACCGCCGGCGGGGGCGACAAGTGGAAGCGCTTCGAGTTGACGCCCCAGCAGACGCAGACCATCGTGGACAGCAACAGGCACCTCGTCAACTTGCCGATTATTAGCTCTGATACCGTAACAACTAGGACACCAGCTTCACCAGAGATAAAATATCTGCATATTGACTACGGCTTGGGCGCGGTTCCCTTCATCGACGAAGTGCGCCCCCCGATGCTGAATATCGGGAAGAGATGGTATCTTGCCAATAATCATCCCTCAATTCCCGATCATTATGAGGGACACCCGGAGAGATGCGTCGATATAAACTTAGAGGCTGGGGGGAACAGTGACCTGGGCGAACCAGTCGTCGCTTCATTCACTGCGGCAGTAGTTGATGCTGTGGACCTGACGGACCGCGCAGGCGGACGGAGTTGGGGTAAGACTGTGCGAATAGTTGGGTTCTTGGAAGATGGACATTTTGTGTGTTGGCGAGGTTGTCACTTGGATAGCATCGAAGTGGCAAGGGGCCAGATCATCAGGTGTGGGGACAGCATAGGGACAATCGGTCATTCGGGGACACAGTATGCTCATTTGCATTTCGATATATCGATAGATAGAATCAATCCTATCGATTGGCACCCGCAGAATCATATGGATGCATTTGTAGATCCAATTGCTTTCTATCTGAAACATGGGGTCGATACTGCTTTGATGGAACGCCTGGTGAGATGGGATGGGCAATGAAGACATGTAACAAATGCGGTCAGGAAAAGGCGCTTTCAGAGTTTCACAAACGCTCAGATGCTAAAGATGGTCTTCAAGGCACATGCAAAGTGTGCCAACTAGAGAATGGACGTCGACGATATAAGGCAAATCCTGAGCAGGTATGTGAAAGTGTCCGCAGATATTGAAAAGCTCATCCTGAGAAAATACGTGAGAGCAATCATCGTTATTATTGGGCCGATCCCGAGAAAGCACGAGAATGCTCGCGCCGATGGTATGAAGCAAATCGAGAACGCGGATGTGAGAATGCTCGTCGATGGCAAGAAGCAAATCGTGAACGGAAAAACAGGAATGCTCGTCGATGGCAAAAAGCGCATCCTGAGAGTAGGCGACAGTTAGATCAGCGAAGATACGCTCGCAAAAAGGCCAGCAAAGCATTTCCGGTATCTTTGCAGGCGATTAAAGATAGAGATCATATGATTTGTCATATCTGTGGAAAGAGAGTATTGGAAAAAGATTTGTCATTCGACCATCTCATACCGCTTGCACATGATGGGGTTCATGCCGAGTGGAATCTGGCAGTAACGCATTTGAAATGTAACCAGCGTCGTGGAGCAGGCAGGATTCCAGCCCAACTGCGATTGCATTGGCAGGCGGTGTGCCCGCCGCGCTGATGGAGAGGCTTGTGCGTTATGATGGGGCTTGACAAACCACGTTTCATGTGATAATATAGAGGTACGGCGTGTGGTCGACGGATGCCGTACATGCCGTGATATGCCTCATCTACCAAGGTGCAAACCTGTAAGCGTAGAAGGAGATCTTTCGCCGTCCGGCTTTAGTCAGGCGGGGATTGCAGGCCGAGGCCACAACCTGGCCAAGGGATGTGCAAATTTCTAACCGGTGTGAGGATTCAGATGGATGAATCGTGGGAACGCCTTGAGTGGGAGGACTTTTTGGAGTTCGTGAAGCAGATACGATTGGTTCACAAAGGGGTCAGTCTGGCCATTCGTGCGCTCAATACTTTTCACACATACGTACTCTGGAGCCTATCCGGTTTCACACACAACGATCCATGATCGGGCTAGGCAGTTCTTTTTGGCCGAATGTAGTGAACAGCCAGATGACGTTATTCTGAGTTTGAACTAACCAATGTCTGAAGACTTCTACGCCTTGAAACCGTTGGATTACGATGTCGAACTTGGCAGAATGCTCAACCTAGTTGGCTTTGAGCTGATTGGGACGCGGTCGCGGTTTCACGAGCAAGTCACCATCATTCGGGCTAGCAAATACAGCGAACGGTGGAAGCAGAAGCAGGAAATCATCTATTCCACGCCCACGATGTTCAACCGCGCACGCATAGTCCGTTGCATAGAGGACGCTTGGAATAGGTATGATGAGGACGGGCCGCCAGAATGCGATATGTCGGAAGGCGGCAAAGTTCTAACGGGCCAATAGAATAACGGGGTACGCCGAAACGGGGTGGGTGGGGCGGCGAAACAAGGAGGAGGCATGGTCGGTGATGAACTGTGGGCAAAGGCCGTGATAGCTGCGCTGAGACGGGCAATGCGGACGGAAGTGACCTATCACCAGGCCTATTGCCACAGCGACACCGCGTGGATGCAGAGGCAAAAGGAGGAACTTGAAACGGCATGGGTCAGGGTTGAAAACGCCCTAGTCGAGAGGAACAATACCTATTTCCTGACGACCAAACAGGCCCTAGACTACATACAAAAGGTGGCCCATGAAATGTTCATGTCGGTGCAGGTATGTCCGGTAGCCGAGGATCACGCGGTATTGCACGTCATGGGACCGCGCGGGTTTGATGACGCCTCCAAGACACTGACACCGGAATTCATAGACAAGATCAGGTGGCATCCACACCGTTATGTGATAATCAAGGAGATGCTACAGGATTGGGAAACGGGCTTTGTGGGACCAAATAGGTGAAGGAGGAGCCATGCTGATCGAGACGGAATGGGCGGATTTGGATTTCGGGGAAAGTGCAGTCCAGATTGTGTCCAAGCGCCATCGAACCAATGAGGACGGGACGATTTGTCATAAGGGGGGCAGTCGCTGGTGGATTCCGTATGACCAGGTGCGGACGATTTACGTGGACAACAACGCCGACATCTGGTGGATCGTGCACGTACGGACAGAGGGGCAGTCATTGCCGGGGATAACCCTCAAGGCTGACGAAGAGGCTTCACGCACGGCGATTGCAGAGATGATTCGCAGGATAGAAGCCCAGAGGGCCGCTCACTCTATCGACAGCAGCGCATTCAAGTTATTGCATATGAACAAGGAGGATTCAAGTGACTGAGACGACAAAACAGGAAGAGATGCCGAGCGTCGGCCTGCTAACGGCATTGAGCCAGATGGGGGAGGCGCTGAAGCAGAAGGGGGAGCCGGGGAACCGTCTTGCGGAGGCCCGCAAGGCCCTGGACGCGGCGATACTGGAATGGGCCGCCGGGGAAGAGGAATAATGGCCAAATGCCCAGAGTGTGGGGAAAGAGTGGCGGCAAAATTGAGAGCATTCGCGGTTGACTTCCGCGAAAAAGAGGGCGCATCATATGGGAAGGATGCCGAAGCATTACGTGAGGAAGGATGGACACTGTGGAGACATGGCAATGTAGGAAACTACTGCTATGTCTGGGTATTCCGCGAACCCGAGCCGACGCTGTTGGAGGCGACGCTGCTGGAGGCAGCACGCCAAATGGCGAAAACTGCCAAGCAAGTTTATGATGCCGGTCCGTCTTGCAATAGGGGGATTCTTTTGCAGATGGGGGAGGCATTATCAGCATTAGAGCAAGCCATTGAAAGGCAAAAGGAGTGAGGACGCGCACGTACCGCCTGGAATGCGACATCTGCAAAAGCACATTCTCTCGCGCGCCAGTTGCGCCCACGGATTATGGGATTGGCTTGGAGCTACGCAGATTGGCCAGAATGAAGGGCTGGGTGCGGTGTAAGGCGCATGGCAAGTGGTTTGATTTCTGTCCCAAGGGTACGCGGGAATTGACAAGCGACACTAGGGCCGCGCATCGCGAGATGCCCGATCTGGTGGGCAAGGTGCTCGTGTCGCCAGAGGAGGCTAGACGGGAGGCCAGGAAGGAACATGCAAGGAGGAGATGATGGCAGACG
>DATKWR010000837.1:0-4731 GCA_035529475.1 Sedimentisphaerales bacterium
TGTGCTGAATTTGCTGCTGATGGAAATGCCCAGATGCCGGACCTTTCCAGCCTTTACCTGTTCTTGCAGCATCTCCCACAGGCCCGGCGTGTCGAAGAACTTGTCGGTTCCGCTGTGAAACTGATAGAGATCAACATAGTCCGTTTGCAGGGCCTTCAGGGAATCCTCCAGTTGCCTGCGAACCTGCGCCGGCTCGAACAGCATCTCCCGGTCGAAGCCGGGCTTGAACCGGTGGCCGAACTTGGTGGCGATGATCCACTTGTCCCGCTTGCCTTTGGTTGCCCGGCCGATCAGTCTTTCCGAGAGGTGGTCTCCATAACATTCCGCCGTATCAATCAGGTTGACGCCAAGCTCGGCGGCTCTGGCGAACATGGCGTCCACTTCCATCTGCTCGAATGTCTTGCCCCACTCCCCTCCGAGCTGCCACGTTCCGATCCCTATGACCGAAACGCGCATCTGCGTTTTTCCCAACCGGCGATATTTCATGTATTCATCAGTAACCGTTGATTCTGATCTTCTCGTCTTTGAGCTCTTCGCGAGGGAGCGGCTCTCTGGCCTCTGCGGCGTATCCGATGGCGACGATGGATTCGACCTTCACGTGCTCAGGCATGTTCAGCACGCCCTTGATATAATCCTCGGACGTCACTTTATCATCGAACATCCGGTTCCTGATCTGAATCCAGCAACTGCCGAGGCCGATGGACTGGGCGACCATCTGGACGAGAATCGAGGCAATCGAGCAGTCTTCGACCCACACGTCGCTCTTGTCGCCGTCGGCGCAGATCACGATGCCCAGCGCCGCCTCCGCGAGGAACCTGGCCCCATGCGGTTTGGCTGAGGCCAGCTTCCGCAGAAGCTCTCGCTGATCCACGAAGATGAATTCCCACGGATCGATGTTCCTTGACGAAGGCGATCTCAAAACCGCTTCCTTGAGTATCTCGATCTTCTGTGGCTCGAGGGGTCTGTCTATGTACTTTCTGATGCTTCGTCGGGCTCTGAGCAGTTCAATCATTCCTGTCACCTGTATTCGCGAGGGCAATCCTTGTTGACGGTTCGCTTCAATGACGCACTTATTCTATCCTTGTAGCCTCCACCGTCAAGTCGCCTTGCGACGAATGCTGTGGTTGCCAGCCTCGAATACAAAAGAAGCGGGGCGTTTGACGCACACATCAAACGCCCCGGCGGATTGGATCGTATCCTGATTTCAGTTACGGAAGAGGGAACCAGTCCTGAGTCAGGGAGTTATCCTTCAGCCAGTTTTCCTGCAACAGGGCCAGGTCGGTATCATCGACGCGGCAGTCCCCATTGAGGTCTCCCACGAGGGGCGGATAGCCCGGCACGGACTGGGCGGCCTCGCAACTGTCGTTGTACACGTTGATCGTAACCGTATCCGAGCCGGTGTACTCACCGTCAGCGGCCTCCAACTGCAAGACGTATTGGCCGGTGGCTGAGAGGGTAACACTCGTATCCTCCGCGGTGGCCGTCTGTATAACAGCATCGCCCGCATTCGGCTCGCTGACGACCGTCCACTGCACGGTATAGGCGTCAGCATGGATGACCGTGGCGTCCAGGCTCCCCGTCCTGAGGCCGTCCTGCAACCAGGTGACTATATCTGCGCCGGCGTCCACTTCGGGAGGCAGGTTGACCGCAGAAAAACTGAAGATAGGCCCATATATCGGATCATTGGGGGCACCGATATAAGTATCGACGGCCCAATAGTACTGCGTCTTTGGTTGAGTTTGCACGACAACGGAAGTTACATTCTGCTTGTTGACGACGCGGATGGCCGCCGGATCGAGAAACTGTTCGAGCGTCTGCAAGTTGTCGGTCAAATAGACGTCAACCGCTACCGGCTGACCAGGTACACACGGATCAGGCAAAGTCCAGCTCAACTCCACCGCGCCGGGTGATACTGAACCGCCGTCGGCCGGATTCGGATTAAGCACGTGGACGGCCTTCAACGTGGTTCTTCCGGGATTCGTGACGTCATAATCCAACTGCAGTGTGCCGTTGCCTTCGTACGCGGTAATCCAACCGTTGTCAATGTATCCCTGGACGGTTGAGAGCATATCGCCGTTTACTATCAACGTACCGCCTCTGATGTTCATCGTGCCGACAGCGCCGGGTTGTGGTCTCATCTGGAAGTTGTTGGCACTGATAATTCCACCATCCAGATTCACGTGACCTTTGGCTGTAGAGTCATTTGCAATGCGGAAGTCGCTGGCGACTGTAATATCACCGCCTGTCATATTGAGGGTGGCCAGACCGCTCAGCCCCACAATGAAGTTGCTGCCAACAGTCATGCTGCCACTAATCATATCAAGTGTCCCCTCACTGCTCACGGTCTGGGCCATATGCACGTTCGTGGCTGTCGTAAGGGTCCCACCGTCCACTGTCAGGGCGCCGGCGCCAGAACCCGCCCCCACCCTTACTACACCACCCAGGGCGCCTTCGTTCGCGATAGTCGGGCCGGGCAGTATTTTGATCATGGCTGTGTCGGCAGAGGTGGGAAGCAGGCCGATGTCCCAGTTGCTCGCTGTAAACCAGTTCTGGTCGCCGCCGGCATTGGTCCAGTTCATGGTAACGGCCTGAGCGTTACCCACCAGGGACAAGGCCGAAACGAAAGACAGCAGGTAAATCAATCTTTCGCGCATGATAGTCCTCCTTCAAAAAAGGTTAATCTATTTCTTCTACGTTACGCGATCCCCGGAATCAGGCCCGGAGTGCGTTACCTGTAGTTTATGAATCACGACTTCACCATATGAATCCGGCCGGTCGCCCTTCTTCGTGTTCGACTGCGTGTAACATCCCACTCTGAAGTAGCATCCTGTCCTTTCGACCTCCCAGTCCATTTTCAAAGAGTCATTGTACCACACTTTGACACGGCTGCCACTGGCCCGAATCGTGAGTTTGAACCTGGTTCCGAGTTCGTACTTGTCGTTCAGTTCGATATCCCCGGACTTGCCCCTTTCAATGAAGAGCTTACTACTCTCCAACCGCACTGTCATAATGTCGTTTTTAGCGTCATGTATCTGAGTGCATACGACATGCTTCTTGACGGCGGGCGTTTGCGTGATGGCCTGCACAACGACCAGGGAATGGATCTTGCCGTCAGCGGTTCCCCAGCTCGCCTCGTTCTTTCCGCCCCGTTCCATTTCGCGTAGCTCCGAGCGCGGATACTGGCTATTCTTGGTTGTCAATCCATCGCATCGTGCCCGGAACACGACCCCGTCTTTTGATTTCGTGGCGATGAAGCAACTGGTATCCAGAAAAGTGTTAAGTTCCGGCTGAACGATTTCATCGGGATTGCCTTTTCGTTCGGTGTTGTAGGGAACGGTCAACTTCCAACAGGACAGATCTATTACCCTGGCCGGCGGTTCCGCCGCGTCCCCGCAAAGACCCACGACAAACAGCCAAAGTGTCACACCCACGTTTCTCGTCATTTGCCGCCCACGATTGTCAAATTGTCCTTCCGAAGCATTACAGAATGGCAGTTCTCCGAATGCCAAGACTTACAGACCTCCATAAATATATTTATACCAAATCGGCCGCCTTTACCCCAAGAGAAATCTCTCCTATTTTGAGAATCGTCGGCCATAGGAAATAAAACGGGGCGTTTGACATGCGCATCAAACGCCCCGGCGGATTCAATCAGGTCGTTATTTCAACTACGGAAGAGGGAACCAACCCTGCGTCAGGGAATTATCCTGCAGCCAGTTTTCCTGCAACAGCGTCAGGTCGATATCATCGACGCGGCAGTCTCCATTGAGGTCTCCCACGAGGGGCTGATAGCCCGGTACCGACTGGGCGGCCTGGCAACTGTCGTTGTACACGTCGATGGTGACCGTATCCGAACCGGTGTACTCACCGTCGGAGGCCTCCAACTGCAAGACGTATTGGCCGGTGGCTGAGAGGGTAACAGTCGTGTCCTCGGCAGTGGCCGCTTGTATGACGGCATTGCCTGCGTTGGGTTCGCTGACCACCGTCCACTGCACGGTATAAGCGTCCTCATCGGTGACGGTCGCGTCCAGATTCCCGGTCCTGGACCCATCCTGCAGCCAGGCCACAATATCGGCGCCGGCATTCACTCTCGGGGCCATGTTGTCTGCGATGAAACTAAAGATAGGACCGAGGACCGGGTCGGTGGGGCTGCCGACATAGCTATCCACGGCCCAATAGTACCGTTTCTTCGGCTGAGCCTGCACGAGGACGGAAGTTACGCTCTGCTTGTTGGCAACGCGGATAGCCGCAGGGTTGAGAAACTGTTCGAGCGACTGCAAGTTGTCGGTGAAATAGACGTCAACAGCCACCGGCTGACCCGGCGTGCAAGGGTCGGGCAGAACCCAGCTCAACGCCACCTGTCCTGCCGATGTAACGCCGTCATCGGTGGGGAAGGGCTTGAGCGGATGAACGCCCCTGACGACCAGTCTGCCCGGCTGCTCGTTCGGATCGATGACCACCTCACCGATTCCACCATAGGCCTTAATGATGCCGCCGGCGACAGACTGGTTGACATAGTCCAGATTGTTCGTGGTGCCCCGCAGTGTGATGGCGCCGCCGCTAAGATTGACGCTGGACTTGGCCGTCGCCAGGAAATTCAGACCCCGCGCACTAGTCCCATCCAGGAGGTTCAACGTGCCGCCCTCCATCGTGACGACGCCATTGCCCCCCGGCTCCTGACCGACGCCGAGCGTTTGAGTGTGTATATTGACCGTTCCGCCTTCCCATACC
>DATKWR010000838.1:0-2723 GCA_035529475.1 Sedimentisphaerales bacterium
ACCCAGCGCCACCGGCAGCGAAATCTCGTAGTAGTGCATCACAACGCGACCCGTAAGCAGCAGCACCAACCCTATCGCCGCACCCGAGAAAAACCCGCCAAGATGCGCGAAATAAGCAGTACCGCCGCGCCCCGAGTAAGCACCCAACACGTCAAACAGCAGCCACAGCAGGATCAGCCAGAAAGCCCGCGCCTCGAACCGCCCCCCGCGGATGATCACAAATATCCAGAAAAAATACAGGCACGAAATGTCGTTGATCGGATACCACAGCAGAAAAACGCCCACGATCCCGTTGATCGCACCGCTCGCACCCACCGCCGGGCCGCCGTCGAACAGCATATGAACCCCGGCCGACAGCACCCCCAGCGCGAGGTACAACGGCACGTACGCCGCGTTTCCCACCTTCGCACAAATCGCATTGCCAAACACCCACAGAAACAGCATGTTGCCCGCAAGATGAAGCGGCCCGGCGTGCAGAAACATGTGCGTCAGGTAAGAAAGAGGCCCGTTGCCCAGCACGAACGGGCTGCTGATATCCACATCCCAGACAGCCTCCTGCATTACATAGCAGACGATCGCCACAGCCATGATCGCCCAATTCGCATAGGGCCGCCGCTCCATCGGCACATCCACAGCTATAGGAATAAGCATAGCGCAACCTCCTCAGCGATCCTGAAAACCCGCCCAATCCTGAAGGCGCTCCGACCGCTATTATGCCCATCGAGAGGAAGATGTCAAGCCCTTTTTCCGTCACAGATTGCGAAGAACGTTTGGCGCGGAAAAGTAATTCGCCGGAGTGACAGCCAAGAACGAAAAGGCATTCCTTTCAGCCGATATCGCAGAGCTGAAGAAGGCGATTGCTAATGTGGCCGGGACGCGGTAGCAGGTAGAAAGAAGGGCGGGCACAGAGACCCGCCCCTGCATTAGCTAACCTCATCCATTGCCTGATCCGGCAAAGGCGGAAGAAGATGGAATCCGCAGATTATGCAGATTACGCAGATCAAGAACAGATGCCGGACGTTGCTTGGAAGGCGTTGGTTTCCTGGTTCTCTTAGTCTCAATCCGCAAAATTTGCGTAATCTGCGGATAGAAAACAGAATTCAGACTACAGCAACTTCTGCGCGACGTGCGCGGAAATTCTGACGAAAGAGCCTGATACCCCTACTCCCCCGCCGGCAGGAACGTCAGGCCGAAGCCCTCGCCCCATTCCACGGCATCGGCCGTCGCATGGGTGTCGGGGAATTTCGAGCGCATCGCGTTGATGCCGCTGGTGATGGTCGAAAGCACCTTGGCGTTGGCTTTCCTGAACTCCTCGGAGGAGGTGTCTTTCCCGTCGCGGGTGCGGATAGGCCTCAGGTTGCTCTCGAACTGCTTTATCTTTTCGAGCACCTGGCGGGCGGTCATTTCGGCCACAAATTTCTCGTCATCGCGGAGCGCGGCCACCGTGTCGCGTGCGGCTTTCTCTGCTTCCATTCCGCGGAAATCTCTCATGATCACCGCAAGAGCATCGAGATATTCCTGCGGACGCTGCTCTTTTTTCTGGCTTGCGAGCTTCAACTGCCGCGTGCCGTAATCGTCGAGCGCCTGGACCGCAGCTTTCGCTTCGGCGGCGATGGCTTCATCTTCGGAGGCTGCAAGCTTCACGGCCTGCGGATACACTCTGCAGGGTGCCACAACCTTCTTCAACTGGTCGGAAAGGGGCTGGAGCTTCTCGAACTCGACGTTTGCGAATGCAGGCGGCGGCGCGGATTCCAGCGTCTTTTCGAGGGCAGCCTGCAAATCCCGCGTATACGTGTAGTACGTGCACTTGCGATACACGCACTTGCCGGTCGCGTCGAAGATCATTGCATGAGGAATATAGAATTTAGCATTGTCCGGCATCTTCACATTTCCGCCCCACTGGATGGTGAAGGGGTATTTCTTGCCCCTGATGTAGTCATTCAGCTCGTTGATGCTTTCGCTGTTTTGCCCGATCACGATGAACCCCTGCGATTTGTATCTCTCATACATCCTGGCCGCTATGGGCATCCAGCCGGTGACCTTGGGGCAGCCTATGTTCCACATGACGAGCAGCACGACACGGCCCTCGAGATCTTCGGTGGTCAGTTCAGGCCCGCAGATATGCGTGCCGAAGGTGATGTTCTCGATCGTGAGGTCGGTGCTGTATTCTACCGCTTCGCCGACCGCACCGCCGCAAATAGCCGACACAAGCAACATGGCTGACATTTTTCGGTACATCATCGTACTATCCTCCTCAATCCATTGCGTATTGCGCGATACTGACCGCGCAGCCCTGCCCGGCGCCCGCAGCTTCGCCCGATATTGGAAGTCTATCACACTTTCGTTCGAATGTCAAGCTTTGATTTCAAGTTTTTTCAGGCAGGAGAAAGTGGAGAGAAGATGTGAAGTTGTTTTCCGCAGATTGCGCAGATTGGGAATATGCTACTCGGAGCACCTGATAAACTTCTGCAAGCCATTGCCGTTGGGTTAGACGAATACGGGCGGGCAAGGGATTCCGCCGGAGCGGCTACGTCCCTCTCGGGAAGGCGGATGGCATTGACTTAAGCTGTCGAGGCGTTGTCCGCCTTGCTTCGAACCAACGGCGACCCAGATGCCGTAGGGGCAGGTTTCAAACCTGCCCTCCCCATCTGGTCGTTGTTTTGAACATAGGGCGGGTTTGAAACCCGCCCCTACAAGCGATGGCCTCTGCGCGATCGACGTCC
>DATKWR010000839.1:0-6804 GCA_035529475.1 Sedimentisphaerales bacterium
GTCAGGCGGTCCCAGTCCACCTTCGCCAATTGCTCGGCGGCATTGTTATCGAGAAGCCGCCCGACTCTATCTTTTTCACCCTTCATTCTTCAACTCTCAAAATAGAACGGGGAATCATAAATAGCCCTTCAATAACGCGCTCAACTTCTGCCTGGCCCGAAATACATGCCACCGCGCCGTTTCAACAGAGCAGCCCATGATTCTCGCAACCTCTTTGTGCGACAGATCCTTGAATCCAAAGAGCGAAATGGCCTTGGCCTCTTTTTTCGACAGCTTCAACATCGCCCGCTGTATCGCTTCCTCCAATTCGGCTTTGATCTCGTTCTCGTCAGGCGAAGCGGGTCTTTCGGCCCTGCAATCGACAGCTTCCAATGCGTCTAACCGATGTCTTGCCGTCTTCCGATGATCGATTGCCAAATTGCTGACAATCTTTAGCAGCCAGGGTTCAAACCGCCTCGAATCTCTTAACTTGCCAATTTTCAGGTACGCGGTAACAAACGCCTGCTGCACCACCTCTGTTGCATCATCCGCATTCCCGAGCAGCCGCACGGCCAAATGCGTTACCCGCCGATGATACAGTCGCACAAGCTCATCAAAAGCACATCTATCTCCTGTCCGGCTTGCCTCAACCAGTTGTTCAACATCACTTGTTCCATTTTCGTGATGGCCATTCACAAATATGTCCTCACCCTTATAGACGCGCAAATCCGGCGAACGTTGGTAGATTTTTGTGAAAAAACTCCGCCTGGTGAGATGAAAGCGGGGAATTCACCTCTAATGCCGTCGACCTGCAACCCGAGTTATTCAGGAGCCGTCGGGCTTAACGGCCTTTGAGCCACAGATCGATTGGCCGCTGCACGCCGTCGGGCCGGAACGGTAATTTGACCCTGGCGCCCGTCGCAGCGGATTGGTAGCCGGCGTAAAGCACTTCCTGCACGAGACGGCCATCCTCGCCGGTCGCCTGCGGCTGCTCCTTGCCTCGGACGCAGCGGGCGAAGTGCCGCATCTCCTGCGGAAAGCCGTAGTTCCACAGCTCCTCGAAGACCGGGTACGTCCAGCCTTTCGTCGTCGGGGCCTTCTCGACAGCATAGCCATAGCCGTATTCGCTATAGGTTGGCAAGGCATTGCCCATGTGCAGGTTCGCGTAGGTGACACCGCCCTCTCCGTAAACTTCGATACGGTCCTCCATCCCGCCCCGGCGGACCCAACTATCCTCGATCAGCCCGACGCCACCGTTGTCAAACTCAAGGATGCACATCGAGTCGTCCTCGCCTTTGGTCTTGTCGGTGTGGACGTGCGTGGCCATCTGACAATAGACGGTCTTAATCTTCGGTCGGCCCAGGAACCAATAGCAGAATGCAATCCCGTGGCAGCCCATATCCATGAACACGCCGCCGCCCGATTTCTCGACGTCCCAAAACCACGCCGCGTGCGGGCCGAAGTGCTTCTCCAACTGCTTGACCAAGTAAACCTTGCCGAACGCCCCCTGGTCGGCCATTTCCTTGGCCTTAACGTACTTGGGCGTGAAAAACAGCTCCTCGGCGTACAGCAGCAGAACGCCTTTGCGCCGGCACGTCTCGATCATCTCATCCGCCTCCTCCATCGTCATGCAAAGAGGCTTTTCACAGACCACGTGCTTGCCCGCATTGGCGATATCGACGGTCATCTGCGCGTGCAGGTAATTCGGCGCCGCAATTGTGACCATCTCGATGTCTTTCTCGGCAAGCATCTCTCTGTAGTCGGTAAAGACACGCTCGATCCCGTGCTTGTCCGCCAGCTTCTGGGCGTGGCCCGGCGTGGGCGAGACAATCGCGACAACCTCCGCCTCATCCGGAATCATGCGAAACGATTCGGCGTGAATCTCCGCCTCGAACTGCGAGCCGATAATCCCGACTTTGACCCTTAGCTTGTTCGCCATAGCGGTTGCACCTCCCTACCGTCCGTCTTGCCTGCCCATGCCCAGCAGAATAGGCCCTTCGTCGCGATGATAGTACGCCAATGGCCCGCCGAATTCCAGCAGGTTCCGCGAGCGGAGAAAGCTATTGGAACAGATTGCCGTCAGGATAGTGCGAGGTTAGAAGTCTCTTTCGATCATCTCACGCGTGATGATGACCTTACCTTCGCTGCACGTGTCGCACTTTCTGACGATGCGATCAGGCACCGGCCGGCCGGTGTCAATCGGGCTTCCGTGCAGGATGACCGTAGTACCCAGCACGTCTTCCAGATTGATCTCGTTGACATGGCGGCCCGCACCGGTACACTGCACTTTTATAACGTTTGCCATTATTTTTCCCCGTCGCAAGTGTTTCTACATTCACAAGACACGAACGTCAGAATGAGCAGTTGGGATTCTTATCCGCGATTTCTTACCTCGTCGATTTCTCGATGCCAGCGACCTCTGCTCAGGTCGGACAGGGGTGATTATACAGGCAGCACCGACATGCCGCAACGGGATACTGTGTGAGTTAAGGGTGGGCAGGAAGCTCACCGCGATTTGGCCTGGGCGGCTTTTTGCATCAGGTCGTGGACCCAATCCTCGAAGTGCAGCGGGTACAGGTGCATTTTTTCGCTGGCGAGGCGCAGTCCCTTTTTGGATAGCCATGCTTTGAGCCGGTCCTGCTCGGCGGGAAACTGCTCGGCGATCCTCTTTTTGTACAGGCTCTTGAGCCTTCGGCGCCTTTTACCGCGCAGCTCCTCGTCCTTGTCGGTAGCCCTGAAATAACACCGGATCGTTTCGATCCCGATATCCTGGTCCTTGAAATAGGGGACGAGCCTCCTCGGAATCTTATCGGGCAGCACGAATTCATCGTCGATGCCGGGGCGCTCGATTTCGTCAGGCTCGTAGTGCAGGAAAGGATCGAAGAAAAACGCGGCGGGATGAAAATCCACGCGGTGCACCGCCAGATACGAAACGAAGACATCCAGCGTCCTGCGTCCGTGGAACAATTCCCCCGGTCCGTCGCCAATCAGGATGATAAAGCACAGCTTGTTCAGGTCCCTGCGATTGTAGCCGACGACTTTGTTGTACGCTCTTCGCAGCTTCGGCAGCGCAGCCTTGCGGACGTCGATGACCAGCAGCCGGGAGAAGACCGTATCCTGCGCCATGGTCTCAATTTCTTCGACGGCCTGCCGTATCTGCGTCTCGCGAGGTGCGATCAGGTGACAGCCCTTCAACCTCGGATCGTGCTCGATCCGCTCGCAAACATCTGCGGCCAGGACGGGATCCAGGGTCAGAACGTGTATCCTGCTCCCTCTCGCCCGGTGGCTCAATATATCATACTTATCGTCCGTGAGATGATACGTTTCTTCCAAACTTTCTCAACCTCCCAGTGTTTGACGTTCGGCATTTCGTTTAATGAGTTCTGCAGTGACGAGAGCTTCATTTCCGCGCCTTGCCGGCCCGGATCAGGGAGCTCATGAACTCGTCCCGGTGGACCAGCACCGCCTTGCCAAAGCCAGCCTGGCGAAGATCCTCGCTGTACTCCTCGAACGTATAAGTGCCTCCCGCTTCGGTGGCGGTCAGCATGTTGACCGCAAAGAGCGCTCCGCCAGGCGGTTCGATGCGGGACGGCTCCATGACCACGTCGCGGATGACAACGACGACGCCGTCGTCGAGGGCCGCGTGCGCCTTGGCAAAAAGGGCGCGGTTCTGCTGCCTGGAGTTCTGGTGGCCAATGGCCCCGATCCAGGCCAGGTCCGCGCCGCCAGGCAGGTCATCGGTGTGGAAATCCCCTCCCACCAGGGTCACCCTGTCAAGCAGTCCGGCCTCGGCGAGCCGCTGGCGGGCCATCAACGTAACGGCGGGCAGATCGAACAACGTCGCGCGGGCCCCGGGGACAGCGCGAAGAAATGCAATCGTCCATGTGCCCGGACCTGCCCCGATATCGAGTAGATGGCGAAACTTCAACGGCTGCAACCGGCTGACAACGTCATCGGCGATGGGCCTGGAGATGTTGTGCATGGCGCCGATGAAATCGGCCTGGTCGGCTGCCGCACCGCGAACGCTCGCCGTGGGCTCGGGACATTTGCCCGTTCGCACCGTCGCCGGCAGCTCGGCCCAGCGACGAAGACAATTCGCCTGATGCCGCACCATGGGCAGGACGTTTTCAGGCGACCGCTCGCTCAGCAGTCGAGCCAGGTCCTCGGGAACACTGTATCGATCGCCCTGCTTGACCAGAAACCCCAACGCGGCAAGGGCGTCCAGCAGAATGGTCGTGGCTCGCAGGTCGGTGCCAAGCCCGGAGGCCAGCGTGCGGGCCGTCGCCGGTTTTTCGTCCAGCGAAGTGAACACGTCCAACGCCGCCCCGGCAGCCAGAACGCACGTCGTCTGGAACGAGCGGGCAACATCCAGAAGCTCCGTCGCAGTCCATCGTTTCGCCATGTGCAGGTCCTCGTCGATTGAGAGTATCGATTCAGACGCTCAGTCGCAGCGTCGGATACAAGATATCGAACCGGCCCGGAAAAAACAACTGCCATTCCATGGCCTTAGCAACATCCGTGCGAGATATTTGTCAATATTTCGATTTTGCTGTCCCACGTGTGCGAGTCAATGCCGGTTGAGAAGCTCGCGTTCAGGCTCCAGAGGTTGTGCCACCATTTTCGGATGAATCGGAACGTTTTCATGTCAATGCCTCCTGCATTTGGGTCGTTGTTCACTTTTTTGCGGCTGCGCCACGCTCAAACAACCTTGCAACCGAGAACTCTCTACCCATAAGAGGCAACAACGAGACGCCGGGTAACACAAATCACGCCTTATCCGCATGAACTCCATGGCGGTTCTTATTGAGGGGTCGGGCGCTTTGCCATAGCCGGGCCCAGGAGATAGCCCAGAGTGAAGGTTATGGCCGTGCCGATGACGATCAGCCAGCTCCAGCCGAGTTGCAGGGTGCCCCGCTGGATCAGCAAAAGAAGCGCCAGGCAAACGCCCGTGCTGACGAGCATCGCGGGGATGTTGGCGCGGTTGGCCTTGCGGTGCGTGAGCAGGCCGAGCAGAAAGACGCCCAGCATAGGGCCTCCCGTGATCGAGAGGATCTGAAAGGCGAACCAGAGAATGTTCTCTACCGGCGCGCAGGCCGCCGCAATAACCGCCAGAACCAGGCCGAAACCAACCACCCCGGCGCGTGAGACGAGCAGATAGTGCTTTTCGCAGGCGCTCCGCCGGATCAGGGGCCGATAGATATCCGTAACAAAAGACGAACTCAGGGAGGTCAGGGGCGAATCGACGCTGGCCATGAAGATCGCGCCGAGGACCAGGCCTTTCAAGCCGGCAGGCAAGACGTTTCGCGCAAAATGCGGAAGGATTTCCTTGAGCTCGCCGGGCAGGGGCAGGGAAGGATTCTGCTGGTAGAACACATAGAGCAGCGTGCCGACGAGCAGGTAGAGCCAATACACGGGCAGAACTGTGACAATTGTGGAGATAATGGTCTTCTGACTGCTCTTTCGCGTCTCGACGGTGAGCAGCCTCTGGACCATTTCCTGGTCGGTCCCAAAGGCGACCAGCCCGACGAAAAATCCATTGGCCGCTCCGGCCCAGAACGTGGACGGGTCGTTAAGGCCGAAACTGAAATGGAATGTGCTCAAACGCCCCGCCTCTTGTGCGGTTTGCATCGCCGCGGCCAGACCGCCCTCAATGTGTCCAATCAGATAGCCGACCAGCACGATGCCGGCGACCACGAAGAATATGGCCTGGTACGCGCCGGCCCAGACGACCGCTTTGATACCTCCAAAGGCAATAAAGGCAATGCTGATCACGGTGAAAAGAGCGATCGTCGCGTACAGAGGCCAGCCCATGATCACGCCCACGGCCATGCACATCGCGTAAAGCCGGACACCGCTAGCCAGAAGGCGCGTGATGAAAAAATAGATCGAGCCGGTGTACTGGGTGGCCGGCCCGAACCGGTGGCCTAAGAACTCGTAGATGCTGGTGCAGCTATGCTTGTAGAAGGCCGGGATAAACAGAAACGCGACCACGAACCGGGCCAAGCCCGAGCCGACCATGAACTGAATCCATCGCCAGTTCTCGGTGAAGGCCGTGTGCGGGATGCCCACAATTGTCAGAGCGCTGATTTCGGTAGCCACGAACGACAAACACGCCACGACAGGCGGGATGCGCCGGCCCCCGAGGAAAAAGTCGTTTGTGTCCCTTTCCTCGCGCCCGAAAACATACGAGATGACAAACAGCAGCGCCGCGCCCAGGCCGACAATGCTCCAGTCGAGCCCGCTGAGTGTCCCTGTCTGGGCAACGATGGAATTCACGAAGCCTCCTCGATGGCTTTTCGCAGGAATTGGTTACATTCGTCCAGGATTTGCAGGGCACCCGCCAAATCGGTCTTGCGAAAGTGCATGACAATCGCCACTTTGACCTTTCCCTGCGCGCGGGCCAGCAACCTGGCGGCGCGGGGCCGGCTCAGCTTGGTCATCTCCATCACGATCCGCACCGAGCGGTCGCGCAGCTTCTGGTTGGTCGCCTTCAGGTCCACCATCAGATTGCCATAGACCTTCCCCAGCCGGATCATCGCCCCGGTGGTGAGCATATTCAGCACGAGCTTCGTGGCGGTTCCGGCTTTCATGCGGGTCGAGCCTGTGACCACTTCGGGACCGACAACGGGATTGATGACGATCCCAGCGGGAATGTGCCGGACGGCCTCCGGCGCGCAGGTCACGAAAATGGTCGCGGCGCCGATGTGCCCGGCCTGCTTCAGGGCTCCGTGCACAAACGGAGTCATCCCGCACGCAGCCAGGCCGACCACGACGTCGCCCGCGCGGACGCGCCTTTTCTTTACGGATTCAGCCCCATCCTCGGGG
>DATKWR010000840.1:0-2962 GCA_035529475.1 Sedimentisphaerales bacterium
GCGGCCCGCACTCGCTGGGCCCCATCATCATCGGTTCCATTGCCATCGCCGCGCCCACGCCCAGGGCAAACGTCATTCCGCACAACACAGCCACTTTCATACCAGGCTCCTTTCTGAGAACACCTCCGAAGAAACACAGCTTTTGCCGAAAATTGGATTACCCTACACAATAGCACAATAGCGGTTAGCTGTCAAGCATGAATTGAAGGCTGAAGCGGGCATCCGGGCAGGCGTTGCCCGCCCTCACGCTTCACACTTCACCGTTCACCCCAACCACACGCGCCCGCGCCGGCGAAGTAGTAGATCGAAGGATGGCGGTGGATTATGGAACTGCAAGAAAAGTCTACGCGGCGCTGTAGGGGCGGGCCTCTGTTGCCCGCCCGCGCCGGCGTCCTCGCCGGCATCATCAAATTTCCCCTCCTTGTCTTTTCCACCGCGGCCGGTTATGTGCAGAATGAAACTGCGGGCGGGACGCCCGCGATCCCAGGGGGCGCCGTTCACACTTCCCCCTTCACACTTCACACTTCACACTTCGCATGCGCACCTCTTCATCCTGTTCCCACGGTTGAAACCGTGGGCTACAAATATTTCGCCCTTTGGGGCTGATAAGGAGACAGATGGTGAAGATGCGGAACCCCTTCGAAAACACAAAATCTTGCCGCACCCGCGTCGGCCTCGTGCGGTCCTGGGATCGCGGCCGTCCCGCCCGCATCATCCAATATTCCATTCCTTATAAGCCCGAAGGGCGTAGGTAGGGGCTGGGCTTGCCCTGCCCTCCTGGGATCGCGGGCGTCTCGCCCGCAGCTTCGGAAACTGGGGGAGACAAGACCAGAAAATTCTGGTGCACACAGCGGGCGAGGCACCGTGCCTGCCGAAGGTCCATCAATTGAACAGCCTATTGAGCCAGGAAATGAGTGTGTCCACCTGAGGAACGGTCGGGTCAAGGTACTTGGCGGTGATGGCCGTACCCAGCGGCTTGCCGGGTTCATTCTGCCACGCAAGCCACGTGTGAATCAGCACCTTCGATCTGTCGACGGTGCTGAACTTCTGCTCACTTGGCGGAATCTCATCGACACTGCTGATTACATGATCGTATAGCGGCGAATTCGCCGGAACGAGGAATTCCAGGAAATTTTCCAAGTTCCCCGTGGTCTGGTTGTCGGGCATTACCCAGATACCTACGCGCGGAAGAAATGCGTCGTTGGGTGGATCAATGATTGTTCCGTCCGCTGCAGGCGTGCGCGGGACATTGTTGTATCCCAAGCCCACCAGGCGGTCGCGGACGGACTGCCAGCGAGCTTCCAGGTTTGTGTCAGCGTCCAACACGATACCGAAGACCTTTTCGTTGCCGCCGGCCTTCAGTCTGGGTACTATGGCGGCCAGAAGTCTGGGGTATCCTTCGTAAGGCTCGACCTCGTCAAAATGCGGACCACGCCGGTTGCCTGACAGATGTTTCAGGACGTGTTCGTCGTCCTTGCCTTCGACCATCAGAACCTTCTCAGGGTGCATATCACCGTACCTCAATGCGTTCTCGTGCTACCACTGCCAGTTCATCTTCGGAAAAAATCGTGGCTACAATGTCTTCGCCCTTTCGGGACAACCTGACCAACGCTCCCTCCTCCGGTGTTTCAGATGCAGCCTTCTGAAAGGCTTCTATGCAATCCCAGCTATGGGAGGTAGCGAATACCTGGATGTCGAGCTTCTGCGCCAAACGGAATACGGTCCGCCAAGCGTCAACTTGCACGGTATGATGCATGCCGTTCTCAAACTCGTCGACGAGAAGCAGGCCGTCTTTCGAGTTCACGAGTGACAGAATGATCCCAAAAAGGCGATTCAAGCCGTCTCCGAAGGAACGCAATGGAACGGGGCGCGGCAGATTGTCTGCACGCACAATTGCCATACGCTGTTCACCTGGCCTCTCAGCGCCAACCATTGAAACGGCGGAAATCTCTGGGTCGATAATGCGAAGGGCCTCGACTACATCGTTCTCGCGGTCGGAAAGCGCGATCTTGTCCCACATTGCTCCCAGAGTGTTAGTGGTCTCGCCGCCGTACGGACTGACGAACACGCATGAGAGACCCATTCTGCCGGCGCTTTCCGGGCGTATCCAACGGCTCCTATAGGAACGATAGTACCGCATGTCGTCCATTGTGAGCTTCCATTGACGACCGTCCACAGTGATGATCAGACCAGGGAC
Organism: Sedimentisphaerales bacterium; assembly: GCA_035529475.1. Lineage (GTDB taxonomy): Bacteria > Planctomycetota > Phycisphaerae > Sedimentisphaerales > Anaerobacaceae. The sequence goes on from DATKWR010000840.1 coordinate 2,198, forward strand.
TGTTTCTCGTACATCAAAAAACTCTTTTTCTTTACGAACAAGTCTGCGTGCGCCATCCTGTTCGCGTTCCTCGGAAAACCAAGCTGTCTCTATAGTGAACCGCATGGGCTTGGAGCCTTCAGTGATAGCGATCTCAATCGGTTCCAGCCGATCCGAAAACTCCGGAAAGCCGTTGAACAGGGTCGAGAAGAAGAATATGCCTTCCGTGGAAAGCTGCCGTTCTGACTTGTCGGTCTCGCTGAAATATTCCTCTCGATACCGAAGTATATCATGTAACACGTCAGGGGATCCGCCGGAAGCAAGAATGCGGAGTGCTTCCAGAACCGAAGACTTACCCGTGTTGTTTCGTCCGGTGATGAGATTGACGCGGCCGAGTCCACTTATCTGAAGGTGCCGAAAGCCTCTGAAGCAACCGATGGTCAATGTCTGTATCTTGGTTTTCATCCACGCTCTCCCGTCTGACGGTTCTCCTGCACGTAGGAATCCGCTTCTGAGCCGCATAGTAAACGGCAGGAGGTGAAGGCGCCGAAATGAGGACGTACGACAGCTTTATTGTCGGAATCCTCGGCAAGGATTGCCACCGAATTTGCCGGCACTGCGGTGGCCGCAGTTTGACGCTTCCCGACAACTTGGTCTGGCGAAGCGGGAATCCCCGGAATCTGGCTACTATTCTAACCTTCTCATTGGAATTTTGCAATGCCCTTTCGCACAGCGGAAGCAGGCGGGGGCGCTTGTGATCGCTCCTGGGCGACGCAGCTCCGGGGG
>DATKWR010000841.1:0-2461 GCA_035529475.1 Sedimentisphaerales bacterium
CAGATAGGTCCGGTTGACGCAATTGTGAGCCACCGCCGCGATCCGCCGGCCGAGGTTCTCGGACATCAGCCGCTCGATCGCCGGCACCACCCGGGCTTGAACCGTGCTGAGGTTCTCGCCGCCGAGGTAGGGATGCACCGAGGCGTCGGCCATGAACAGCCGATAGGCCTCGGGATCGATCCGCTGGATCTCGTCCCAGGCGCGGCCTTCCCAGAGCCCGACGTCGACCTCGATCAGGTCCTCGACCAGTTCCAACGCCAGCCCGTGCGGCCGGGCAATGGCTTCGGCCGTCTGCCGGGCGCGGAGCAGGGGGGAGCAGTAGACGGCATCGAGCGGCCGCCGGGCAAGCGCCTCGGCAGTCTCTCGGGCCTGCCGGTGCCCATCCTCCGAAAGCCCCGGATCCGTCCGCCGCCCCTGCAACCGCCGCGGCCGCGCCCGGTTGTTCTCCGTTTCCGCGTGTCGAACCAAGTACAGCCAGCAAGTATCCGGGGCAGGGCAGGGGGGCATGGGGTTATTTCAGATTTCAGATTTCAAATTCAGGATTTCAGAAGGTAGGGTGGGTCGAGCGCAGCGAGCCCCACCAAATGCCGCCCGAAAGGAATCTGGGGTCAGGCCGTGAATAATGAATAGGCTTCATTGAAGTGCCTCGGGAATACGGCCCTCCGTCCCACGGGAATCCGGCGGGCCGTTGTCGATCCGTCGCTGCTCGCTGCGTCACATGACATAGTTCCCCGGGAAACTCGATACGAAGCGGTCTGACCATCAGCGAATCCTGCGCACCACGCGACGAATCAGACAACCGCTATTCATTATTCACGGCCTGACCCCAGATGCGGCCCAAGCCGACGATGCTATGTGCTAAGACGAATCTCGCTCCGGCTTGTCTTGGTCGTGCGAAACAACAAGCACCGGCCGAAGAAGCACTGGCGAGACGCCAGTGGCACCCGGCGATTTCACTTTGGTGGCTCATTCTTGCACGATGGGCAGTGGGTAGTGGGTATTGCCACGCTCAGCCATGCTGACAAAAACGCAGGAACGACTGGCCAAATTGAGTCTGACTCGCTTCAAGAGGGCTCGGCTGAACCTCAGGCGACGAAGTCAACGTAAGGGTCCCGGTAGCTGTAGCTGAGCGGAAAATCGTAGTAGCAGAATACGGCACCCAGGAGAGGACTATGCAATCTTGCCGAAGCAGATTTGGGCCACAATTGGTGAGACCTTTACCGTCGAGAAGGCGTGCAGCGCCTTCGGTCGCTCCTTCGTCTGAGTTGATGCGGTCCGCCAAGAACTTCAAGAGCGGCGGTTGGTCGCAGTTTCTGTTCTCCTTCGGCTGCCACTTACCTTGAGACACAATAGTCGATACGAAAGATCTGTTGTATGACCCCATCGCCGGCTCAGCGGCTGGCTGACCTTCACGAATGATGTAGGGATCAGTAGATTCATATATTGCCGACAATAAAACGAGCTCTAGGGAAGTACATGTACGCAGAACTTGCAGAAACACCTGCTTGCACTCGAAGGTGTCTTCATTGGTGAAAGCATATCCCAAACCTCGTTTCAGCGCATCTAGCTTGAGCTTGTCACTCGTTACAGACGCTGTCTGTAGAGTCTCGTGGACAAGTTCGATGATCTGGTCCTCAGAGAGGTGCTGTCTCGGGTCGACCTTACTGGCTTCGAGCCGAGCATTTAGATCCGAGAGTACATCACATATTTTCTCCCTTTTTCGGTGGCTGGCGCATTCGCCAATTACCGAGGCGATGACGCCACCAGCATACGGAATCAGGTTAAAGAGAGCGAGAGTTCCTGTCTTCACCTTGTCCGAAAGGGTGAGTGATCGAATCTCCTCAATGAGGGGTTTGATTTCCTTGCTGTCTTTTCCCATTGGATAATCCTATATCAGGCTAACTCTGTTAGTATTGGACCAGTAGCCGAGCCGGAAAGCAAGTATGGAGAATCCAGATCTCCCCGGCGATCTTCCGGGCAAAAGGTAGGCAGCCGTGGCAAGCGGAGTGGAAACGGGGACGCAGCTAGTATTGGGGAATGCAGTGAGAAACTAGCTGCGTCCCGGTTTCGAGTCCCGACCATGATTCGCTCGAAAGCCTCGTGGTCCGCCTCCTTGCGAAACAGCGGCAGCCCCGCCACGGTCCGACTGAGAACGTGGGAAACCAAACCGCCAGGCGTCACTCTTGCTCGTCTGGGCATGGCAACGGCTTACCAGAGGTTGACCCATTTTGTCAATACTAGCTGCGTCCCCGTTTCCAGTCCAGCCTACACCGACCCGAGACGCCTTTCGATTTCGTTCTTCAAAACCTCTGCAGTTGTTGAGAATTCTTGATCGTTGAACACGAGGTCGAAATCGCCGCCGATAGCCTTGATCGCACGCCTGATCAGGCCGCCAGGTTTGATGTTGTAACGTTCCTTGGATTCAGCCTTAAGTCGAAGACAAAGATAGTTCACTTGCCCT
>DATKWR010000842.1:0-6184 GCA_035529475.1 Sedimentisphaerales bacterium
AGGTGGTATTCGTGGCTCGAAGCATCCTCGCTGTAAAGGTCCATGACACCGCCGAGCTTTACGCCGTCCAGAGAGGCGTGGTATTTGCCGTAATCGTAAGAGCGGGTCATAACCAGCAGTAGCCGCAGAGGCTCATCGAGAGCACACGTCGCTACCGCGACATATTTGTCGGCAGCGCCGTAATAGACGAACAGGGTCCCGTCGATGACCACCTTGCCACAGGGAAAAACACAGCCTCGATAATATCCTTCAATTTCATAGTCTCGCTCAGGCTGCATGATCCAGTCGCTCGTGCGGTGCAGGACTTTCGTTGGATCCTTGAGGTCCAGCAGCAGGGCGCCGAGGCGATAGTGCTTGTCGGAGCCGACGGCGTGGTAAATGGTCAGCCAGCCATGACGGGTTTTGATGGGCGGCGTGTTGATGCGGATCTTGCCGCATTCCCAGTCAAACCTGGCGGTCGCAAGGAGCGTGCTCTGTCTGAACCCCAGGAGGTCATCGGCCATGGAAATCCAGATGGCCGGAAACTCCGTGTCGTACTTTTCTCCGACCCATTCCAGGGGCCGATGCATCATCACATATTTGCCGCCGATTTTATCGGGAAACAGTATCACGTCCCGGTCGTCCAGCATCGGATCGGTTAATCGCCCGGCACGGACATAGCTTCTGAAGTCCTTCGTGAGCAGCAGGCCGGTCACTGACGCGCTCGAAATGCAAACCGTCAGGGCTCGTTGCCAGTCCGAAGTAACATTTGTACTCCGGGTGCGCCTCAGCGGCTCGATACAACAGCAGAACCTGCTTCTTGTCCTGGTCGTACCAGGCGCCGGGATTGAAGACGGCCAGGCTCTCCCATTCGTTGGCGGGATTCGGAGAGAGAATAGGGTTGCCTTTGTGACGTTTCAATTTCACAGATGCTTCTCCAACACAGTTCATTCCGACAACTCGACACGCACTCTCCTTGCACTGACAAGGCGCACGGGACCGAGCAACCCCGATTCAAGAAGGGGCGTATCTTTCCAGGGAACTTCCCACGTGAGGGATTTGGTGATGTTCGTTCGGCAGTATCTCTGGTCCTTCGACGAATGGGCGTCGCCGGTCAGGCGATTCGACCACGTGTTGGCGACCTCAATGACGAGTTTGTTTTTGCCGGGCCTGGCTGCGTGGGTGATATCCACGCAGAAAGGCGGCTTCCAGAGGATACCGAGGTTCGTCCCGTTGAGATAGACGTCGGCGACAAAGCGGACGCGACCGAGGTCCAGGAAGACTTCTCTGCCGGTTTCTAATTGCCTCGCAGAAAGCTCGAACCCCTTGTGGTACGCGGCGATGCCCGAGAAATACCTTACCCCATCCTCTGAGTCTTGTGTCCAGGAGATCAGGTTGGGAAAGACCCTGGATGCCGGCGCGCCCCAACCCGGCGAGAATCGCACCTCCCAGGGGCCCGCGATTCCCTGCGCGGCCGGGATGGTGTCAATCTCAGCGCGTACTTGCCTGCCCTGGGCCGTCTTGAGAACGTAGGTCCCGTTCTCCCAAACACGCAGCTCAATGTCATTGCGCTCGCCGGGCAGGATTTCTACGTCTTCTGTCCCTCGTCCCTCGTCCCTGATGACAGAGGCGATGTGGTTCTTTTTTGCCTTCCCGCGGAATACGACGAATACGCTCCCGGCGGGCGGCAGCCGCAAGGGAATCCTGGTACCGCCTTCCACCGAGCTGTAAACGACTTGCTCCCGTGTCCGGCCGTTTTCAGGGTGCCATAGTTCCGGCGTCTTGCCGAACACGCGAAAGGTGCAGTCAACATCTTCCCAGCTTGCACTCATGTTGCTGACGAAGTAGATGTCCACGTCGCCTGTGCGCCGGTGGATATAGTCCAGACCGGCGCCGCCCCCGTGACTTGTGAAGCTAAAGTCCGGCCCAATGCCTCTGCCTTGCAGAATCTCTCGCAAACTGCGCCCCCAGACAATCGTCCCTTTTCCATAGCGATGCTCCTTTGTTATCTGGCCGTCACACGGACCCCATAGCGTATCCGCAAGCTGTCTGACCTTTTCATCGCGCTGTGGATACTCTGTCAGTCCATTGGATTTCGTCGGCTTGCGTCCGACGACAGCCGCTCCGGCCTTGATCAGCTCTTCCAGTCTCTTCAGCACTTCCAGGTCCATATCCTCGCGGTCCGGAAGGACCAGCAGCTCGTAGCTCATCCCGTCGGGCAAGACGAGCCTGCCGCCCTCAACGCTCATGCGGGTCAGGATCACCTCGGCGTTAGTGACATCATAATCATAGCCATATCCCAGAGACGGATCCACGTGCTTGGGCGGCACGAAATTGAATCCCTGGTCGCCATAGTAATAGCAGACGTCGCCGACAAAAAGGCCCTGTTGCAGCATATAGCAACAGCGCGACAAGTAGTCGATGAAGGGCTTGGCCTTGGGCCACCATACCGAAGCCGGGCTAATGTGCGTTCCGGCGTGATAGACCCAACCGGGCAGGCCCGCGTCGGGCGGATTGTGCGCCGAGGTGTGGAAGGTGAAGTGGTTCGTTCCGTCGCACAACGCGCGGTCCGCAATCGGCTTGAGCTCGAACGGCCCGTCCTGCCAGTGACGCCAGCTCGTGAAGCTTTCCATATCGACGATTTTCTTGCCGTAGATGTGCGAGGCGCAGGCGGTCTCTTTGACCACCCAGACGTTATGCTCTTTCCAGAATTCGCCGCGCGGGATGTCCAGCGTGCCGAGGGCCTTCAGCGCATCGACGGGGACCTGATGCAGAGGCGGGCCGGGTCCGCCTGCTTCGGCACAGAGCAGCAGGCCGTGCTGATTTGATATCTGTCGGGCTGTCCTGTAGAAGGCATCGACCAGCAACTCGCCTAAAGTTTTTCGATAGTCGTAGTGAAAACGCTCCGTAACCTCGCCGCTGCCGACGGTCGAGCCGAACAAAACCGGCAGATACGAGGTCATATCGTAGCCTCGCCGCTTCTGGAACTCCCGCAAGAAGTCCGGCGTCCAGGTCGAGCCGCTCAGTTCATAGCTGCACACGTATGTTTGTTTCAGAGAGGTGTTCTCGAAGGCCCCAAGCTCATTGTGCAATCGCTCCATGAAATAGTCGAAATGCGTTTTCGTGGCCTCGGCATTAAAATGGTCGATGGCAAAGCCGTCGGATGCCGGGCTGGGCAGCTTCAGTTTGGCCCCCGTATTTGCACAGACGAATCGGGAGATTACCCACGTGCCCGCCGGAACGCTCCAGGCGAGACGACCCTGCTCATCGAGACGGTCGGTCAGGTTGATAATGGCGCCCGTATGCGTGAGGATGCCGGGCTCAACCTCCGGCATGGCAAGGAGCGCGACGTCTTTGCAGTAAGCCGGCTTGCCGTCTGTGCCTTTGGGAGCCTGTTTGGGGACCGGCGGAAACGGAAGCACCTGTGAGAATTCAGCCGGCCCCTTGACGGTGGTTTGGGATTGGTAGAGCCCCATGCTGGCGTGCTCGGGCCTGACCCAGGGACCGCCACAATTCCAACTGCTCGATGTGACCAGGCCGACCTCTAATCCCAGGCGTGTCGCCTCTTTGACGGCGTGGCCGATGGCCCTGAGCGATTCGGGGCCCATGAAGGCCGGCCCCTTTGGGACAATTCCTTCGGGGTCCTGGGCGCCGACGTCGAATATGTAAACTCCGCTGAGCCCTTTGGCCTTCATCTGTTCGAGCTCGTAAGTGACCTGCTGCTGGTTGGTCAGGCCGTTGACCCATACCCAATAGGCTGCGGGCCGGGTGTACGAGGGCGGATTGGCAAAACCGTCCTCCAGGTCAGACTGCCCGCCGGCCGGAGCCACCGCGAACAGCAAGATGGTGGCAAACATCAGTATCGACATGAGCTGCGATATATGCATGACGACAATGACCCTCCAATCAAAAGGGAATCCTGGCGTTTGTATGTTCTGGTTGATCCGCGTAGTGTGAATCGAAATTTTCCATTTGCCTTGACATAAGGTACCCCTGGGTGCCGCGGCCGCTATGATAGCGGAATATTCGATCCTATTTCAACGCTCATAGTCGATTCAGTCAAGGGTTTTGCGAAAGATCCTGATGGCTTTGCGAGGGCTGGTTGGGCAGGCTGCTTCGCACGCTCCGCACCCGTTGCGCTAACCGCCGTACCGTATTACGCCTGGGCAAACAGAGACAAGGGTGCCATGACAGTGTGGATGAATTCTGATGAATGAGGCCAACAGAGCACAGTAGTCTTGATTTTGCCGTGGAAAAATCCTATACTTGACTCAGCCGAATCGTGCTGAGTGCTGGGCGCCGCGGAACGCCTGCATAAACAGAAAAAACGCGGTGAAAGCAGAAGGACTATGGGTTGTGTTAATCTTGAACCTTTTTGGAGGAGAACTATCATGCTAAAGAAGAACATTATCATTGATGTATCGCTGGCGATATTACTTCTGGGCAGCACCGTTGTCCAGGGCCGTCTCTTGCTCTATGAACCGTTTGACTATACTGTAGGCCAGAAGGTAGATGGCCAGACCCCTCCCGACGGCATGGGCATGATCGGGTCATGGATTGCCACCGACAACAACGCCGACCGCGACCAGCTCGTGGTCGAGAGCGACGGCGGCGTGGATGGCCCCGGGGGCGCCAATGATCCGGTACCGGACGTCAAATGGGATGGCGCCGCCGCGAACATCCCACAAAAAGGACATTTCATCTCGATTGGTGGGAACGGCCACGTGTTTGGCCATATCACGCTGGCCAGTTCCGTAACGGACACGTTCGTTGACGGCTCCACCACGTGGATGAGTTGTGTAAGCGCCCAGACGGACAGTCCTTGGGGCTACTGGCCTCTCCTGGCCATCGGTGCCGGTGAGTTGCAGGAAGACCGCGGGGACACCGCTGCAGGTCAGGCCATCGGCGGCGGTGCTTACTATCAAGATAACCGGAACGGCCTGATCGGCGCCCACTACTGGGATGATGAAGACGGCAACGCATCGTACGAGATCCACGCCAGCGCCGGCACCGTTGACTTCTACACGCCGCAACTGCTCGTATTCAAGATCACCTGGTCGGACGCCGGCAATGACACGGTAAACGTATATTCATTCGATGTCAGCGCCGGTGCTCCGGCGCCAACTGAGGCCGCGTTCGACGCCGGCGCCGTCTGGAACAGCGCCAACCTGGGCCAGTCCCAGCTCGATACGCTCTCGTACGCAGGCGGCCGTTTCGAGCTGGACGAAATCCGCATCGGCACAACGTTCAGCGACGTCGTCAGTGGAACCACAATTGCTCCGATTGCGAGTAATCCGAATCCGCCTGATTCGGAAGCGGACGTGCCCCGGGATGTGGTCCTTAGCTGGACCCCGGGAGAGCATGCTAATACCCATGATGTTTACCTGGGTACGCTTTTCGACGATGTCAACGACGCCGGCAGAAGCGATCCGCGCGGCGTACTGGGCAGTCAGAATCAAACAGATACAACGTATGATCCCCCCGGCCGTCTCGATTTCGGCCAGACTTATTACTGGCGCATCGATGAAGTGAATGCTCCGCCCGACTCCACTATCTTTAAAGGAACTACCTGGAGCTTCACGACCGAACCTGTCGGTTATCCCGTTGCCGGCCAGACAATAACGGTCACCGCCTCCAGCGCCGACACAGGTCAAGGGCCTGAGAATACCGTGAACGGCTCCGGATTAGCCGATGACCTGCATTCCGATGAGCTTACAGCCATGTGGCTCACCGCCCTGGGTGCAACGGGACCGGCCTGGATCCAGTATGAGTTCGACAGAGTATATAAACTGCATCAGATGTGGGTATGGAACCATAACGGATTGTTGGAGCCAATGATAGGCTTCGGCTGTAAAGAGGTGACCATTGAATATTCAGCCAACGGCACGGATTACACGGCACTGGGGACGACTCATGAGTTTGCCCGGGCGACTGGTAAAGTCGGCTACGCGCACAACACCGTTGTGGATTTTGGAGGCATTACGGCAAAGTACGTCAGGCTCACCGTAAACAGTAACTGGGGAGGTATCCTGAAGCAATATGGTCTCAGCGAGGTACGATTCTTGAGCATACCCGTCCTGGCCAGAGAGCCTAATCCGATTTCCGGCGCCACGGATGTGGGCGTGGATGTAACGCTGAACTGGCGTTCCGGACGCGAGGCCGCCAGGCACGATGTGTATTTGAGCGCCGACGAGCAGGCCGTGAT
>DATKWR010000843.1:0-6524 GCA_035529475.1 Sedimentisphaerales bacterium
AGGGTGCCCGTGACATAGGTAGATTGCACGATGTCCGTGATAATGCATCGTGAAGTCGAAGAGCTGTTCAGATAAGCTACGAAGTGTGGCTGATACGTCGTAACGTGGATGCCTCAAAGAAAATTCTTCCTGGCAACAGGGGCTTTGGTGTCTGACTTTGAGCTCATCATACGTAGCCGTGTCCATTCGAAATCCTTGTTGAAATGAGTTCCATGAGTTTGTCGTCTCAGAGACCGACAAGGCCGCCTGCAGGACAATTCCCTCCTTGTATCTGTATATTCCTCATGCTACAATTCCTTATGTATGTCGGAATCAAATGTCCTGCTGATTCCTGTTCGTTTCCTAAATCGCAAATGTTTTGTTGGCGTTAGAAGAGTATGAAGACATGGCTTTGTACGACAGTTGTTGTTCTATTTATCTTTAGTAGCGTAGGCGCGAGAGCTGAAGAGTTCATCTGGCAAAACACCCATGCAAAGATTTCGTCAACAGGTGACATCGAGTGGTCACCCCGGCCTTTCACGTTTGAAAAAGGGGATTCGAGTCGCTATATTGATTACGAAGGAGGGAACGATTCAAACGACGGTTTGACCAGGGGTACACCGTGGAAACACCACCCTTGGGATCCACAGGCATCGGGAAATGCGAGGCGGTGCAAAGGGATTCATACGTACGTGTTCAAGAGGGGCGTTTACTACAGGGGTACGATGAAAGCCCTCGAATCGGGCAAGAAAGGCGACCCGATCCGCCTGACAAGCGACCCGGCCTGGGGGACAGGGGAAGCTGTGATCTGCGGCGGATACCGAATCACAGGCGGCTGGACAAAAGGGGCTGAGAATAAAGATGTTCCGGAACCGGCAGAAATCTGGCACACTGATCTCGACTTTGCCCCGCGGACCGTATATCTTGTGGAGCCATCAGGAAGATCGGCTTCCAGGGAAAACAGGACAACACGCATCCCTCTGGCGCGGATGCCGAACTGGAAAGAGTCCGACCCAGAGGATGTGAAAAGCGAGTGGTGGTGCTGGGACAACCCGGGACATCCCTATTTTCATTTAACCATGAAAGCTGAAAAGAGCGAAGGAACCTTGGCCATGGGGAGGGATACAAAGCATATCACAGGCCCGAAAGAACTTTATATGGGCGCGATCCTATGGGCGGAATTCGGTTGGGTTGATGGTACACCGTATCCCTCATATGTTCAAGGATTTGACGCCGAGAAAAGGGCACTCGGCTTTGAAGGGTATCTGGGCAGCGCGACATCGCGCGTTATAAGCAGGAACCACAGGTATTACCTTGAAGACAAACCGCATTACCTTGACGATCCCGAAGGCGAATACTGGTTTGAAAAGAAGGGAACCGGTGGAAGGCTTCATATGATCCTGCCAAACGGACAGAACCCGAACACGGCGGTAATCGAAGCAGGAAAAGAGACCACGCTTCTCGATCTTACGGGACAGGAGCATCTTGTAGTGAGTGGCCTGACATTCAGATTCACGAATGTGTCCTGGGATCTGACCGAGATCCCGTGGTTATACTCACAGAAATTCAGACTCAAGAAACACATCTATCCGGCCTGTATCAGGGTCTGGGGATCCGCCAACGATATCACGGTTGCGAACTGTACCTTCGAGCACATCAACAATGGTGTGCTGATGAAAGCAGTCAATCCGGGCGACCGTATCGACAATATTGTCGTGCGTGACTGTGAATTCCGAGAAACCGATCACAACGGTATGAGCATTGAAGAGGGGCTGCTGTGGGGAGATACCCTTCCGGACCGGGCCGGTCATCTGTTCGATGTGAAGATCCTTAGAAATTACCTGTACAGAACAGGACTGCGTTCTGGCCGGGTGGGAGCAGCCAACGCCATCAACGTTGACAACGCTCAGACTCTCCAGGTCGCGGGCAACGTGGTGGAATGTGCATGGCATGCCGGCATTAATGTCCGAGGCAGCAAGATAAGCGGCAACGTCAGGGACTGTCCGCTCACCCGTATTCTCATCTATCAGAACAAGGTGACCGACTCGATACGGACGGGTGATGACTGCGGTAATATTGAGACATGGCAGGGGGGCAGTGCGTATGTGTTCAACAACGTCTCCGGTAATCCGGGAGGGTACAGGCATGGTCACTGGATATCAGACAAGGCGTCAAGTACGCCCGGCGGCGCGCGATTTGGAATGGCGTATTATCTTGACGGGGCCTTCAAGAACTACTACTTCAATAATATCGGCTGGGGACTGAGCAATGACATCCGGAGCCCGCACGGCGCCACGACCATGTTCCAGGAGATCATTAGCTATCAGAACACGTTCTTCAACAATACCGCCTACAATTTCGTGAAAGGGACCCGGCGTCAGGCGCCGCAGGCGGGGCGGAACAAGTTCATGGGAAATATCTGGGACAGTATCAGCGACTGGGTGTTCTGGCATACCCAGCCTGCCAAGACACCTGAGGACGGCAATGCACGGGATGCAGGGAAAATAGAGAAGGATTATGCTCTTGAGACCAACGCGTTCACCGGAAATGTTTTTCATAATATCACCGCGAAATACGGTTCCTTCAAATCATCAGGAAAGTGGTATCACACCTTTGAAGAGTGCCGACGGGTGCTCGAAGAGGTTCAATCGATCGCTTATGACCTCGGCGTTGTCGCGGATAAACCCGTCATGAAGGATCCCGCGAATAGAGACTTTGGCCTGACTGAAGATTCACGAGCTAACGATCGAGGCGTAAAGTGTTTTGTGCCCTGGCCTCTGTACGCCACGGTTGGCGAGTGGAACTTCTATCCGGCAGGCGACGCTCCGACCAGGATATTGGATGAGCACTGGTACATGACGCCCTATTACTATACGAGGGATGATTATTATAAACTGCCCATGTTTCCCCTGACCGGAGTAAATGTTACAAAAGAGAATTATGTTGACGGTCCGCTGGAAGACTGGACAGAAGGAGCCTGCACATTCAACGGTGAAAACCAGTACGCCGTCTGCCCGAACAGCAGACTGAATAAGACCCTGACCATACCGATCAGGTTCAAATGGGACAAAGCCGGGCAGAAAGAGGACAGGCAAGTCACCGGCAAGGATTTCAAGAGCCCCCAGGTCTGGGATTCCAATTTCTGTATCGAAGCATATTTCAAGACAGAATCAAAAGACTGCGTCCTGGTGCAAAAAATGGCCGAATCCGGCTATGGCTTAACCATTGACGGGTCGGGCAGACTTCTGTTCACAGTAAAGGCGCCGCGCGTTTCATGCGAGCTTAAAACCAGAAGAAAGATCAATGACGGCAAGTGGCATCACGTGATTGCTGAAGCCGACCGCTCAGCAAAGCAACTCACCATTTATATTGACGGCAAGAGAGATTCTTCAGGACCCGGAATCGGAAATGCCTCTATCAACAATGACAGTGATCTGTTTGTCTGCGGAACTCCGAACGGCAAGTATTTAAAAGGAACCGTAGAATTTATTCGGATATCGCTCGGAACTCTTAAAGACGCGAAAACCGATATCAAAGAACTGTATGCGTGGCAGTTTGACGGACCGTTCCTGCGCGATTTCGCGGGAAGACAGCCAAAAGGCAAGAGAGACGCCGGAGCGCTCGAATCGATCGACTGACCAGTCAAAGCTGGCAACTCTCTCAAGCTGCCAGCCCTCGAAGTACTTGCTGCAGGAAGCATCTGCTATGGTTTCACCGCACGGTTGTAAATGCGAACATCGTCAATTAAGCCGGACCGGAAGGTGCCGGGCTGCATGGCCTTGCCGGCGCCGATGTGCAGGCCGTTGCCTGAGTTCGGCAGAGCATCCTGCGTGTTCTCGGCTGCTATGGCCTTACGGCCCAGTCGGAAGAACTCGTCCCGGGCAACGCCAAGAATTGCCGATCACTGTATGTTGTTGAGGTCGTTCACATCGGCGGGATTGTTCGCCATGTGCTCGGCCAGGACGATCAGGTCCTGAGCATCCACAAAGCCGTCACCCCACGGCATCGGACCAATGTCACACAGTGAATAATCCGTGTGCCAGTGCTCAAGCATGATAAACACGTCCGCAATATCGACAACCCCATCGCTATTGAAATCACACACCGGGATGATCGGCGCTTGCCAATTGTCCCAGGTGGCGGCGGAGTTCGTGAAAAAGTAGAGCGTGGAACTGTCCAATGAGATGCGCTGTGCACCCTCACTTCCGGGGCCATTGAGTTTGGGTCCGAGATTTACCGGCGTTTGCCAAGGGTCGGACAGGCTGGCACGCCTTGTCATCCACATATCTGCACCACCATATCCACCTGGCCTGGTTGTATCTTTGAAAGGCCAGTCATTGAATAGTAGTAGTAGCCCATCAGACGAAACGTAAGGTTCATACTCATTGGCCGGACTGTTAACGACCGGGCCGAGATTCACTGGATCACCCCAGGGATCGTCCGTCGTTGCACGTCTTGTCACATAGATATCCATTTGGCCATACCCACCGGCGCGCCACGAGCTGAAGTAGAGCTCCAGATTGTCCGCCGATACCCAAGGACAGTTGTCATAAGAAGAGCTGTTTATCTTTGGCCCCATGTTCAGTACCTGCCCCCACGGGGCACTCTTGCTCACCCGTGTCATCATCCAAATATCACTCTGGCCATACCCGACGGACCGCGTGGATTGGAAATAAAGTGTCAGTCCGTCGGCGGAAATCGATGCGGGGCCATCGGCATTCGGAGTGTTCACAGCAGGCCCCATATTCTTCGGAGGACTCCAATCCTCGTCTATCGAATCACGTTTCAGGACCCACAGGTCATAATCGCCCTGCCCGCCGGCTCGGTTTGACACGACGTACATCTCCAATCCATCATAGGAGAAGCAATACGGAGATTCATACATAGGATCGATGGCCGGGATGATCGACTTGAGGTTCACCGGCTCGCCGAAGGTAAAATCGGCACGCGCGGGTGGTGTGTCAAGACCTGACAAGAGACAAAGCCCAAGCAGTGACATGGACAACATTGGCATTTGAAACGGCTTCATATTACACCTTCCTTTCTGCCCGAAGGCAATATTGACTAATGGAATCTCATTTACAGGTCTTTCTGCAGAGAAGACAAGTTGATAACCGAATGGACCGTTGACGACACGCCTGATGCTTCTCGGTGTGGCCGCCTGCAAATCCGAGCCGCCGAGAATGGCTGACCAGCGCCTCATGTCGGCAGTGGCCTTTTCTCGTTCGTGTAGGTAATCATGGTACTGCGCACGCCACAGGTAGTTGTTTGGGTCTGCAGGGTTGGCCTGGATCCGCCCGGAGTAGTACTGAACTCGCTCGCGGCAATGCTTGTCCATAATGGCCTTGACCTTGACATCGTGATCGGGGTCACGACCCATGATGCTGACAAACAGTGTCCTGGCCTCCAGCCCTACATACTCACTTTCCAGGATTGTAACAAGAATGTCTCGGGCCTGTGCAAGGTCGCCGTTCTTGACGAGCCTACGGGCCTCTGACAAAGCGTTCACGTGTGTAGCCCCTTTGGCCTCTGCGAGTTGGACCTGGTGCCAGCTCCAGAGGGAGGCGATGATGATCGTGCCTGCCACCGCGACCACAGCCAGAACGGCCCCGACCCGCAATCTGTTCCGGCGAACGAATTTCCGGAGGCGATATGCTGCACTGGGCGCGTGGGCCGCAACCGGCCTGTGTTCCAGGTGTCTCTCGATGTCGAGCGCAAAGCTGGAGGCTTCCTCGTAGCGACGGCTGCGATCCTTCTCTAAAGCCTTCATTACAATCCAGTCCAGGTCGCCCCGGATGGCTTTGGTCAATACCTCCGGCGTGGCGCTGCGGTGTTTGGCTATATCGGTCAACGTCCCGCCCAGAGTGCTGAGTTTGGTGGACGGTCTGAGAGGCTCCTGCTCTCGGATGATCCGCTGCATTTCGATATAGCCTGCTTTGCGAAGCTCTTCTTCGCCAAAAGGCGGAGTCCCGGTGAGCAGTTCGTAGAGCAGCACGCCTAACGAGTAGATATCGGTGCGGGTATCGATATCCAGATCGCTTAGCTCGGCCTGCTCGGGACTCATATAGGCCGGGGTGCCGATGATGTGGGCGTAGCGGGTAAAGAGCGTCTTTTCGGTGAGTTTTTGATTGATGGCCTTGGCGATGCCGAAATCGATGACCTTCGGGACGGGTCTGCCGTCGTGGTGCGTGACCATCACGTTGGAGGGCTTGATATCCCGATGGATAATGCCCTTCTGGTGGGCGTGCTGGACGGCGTTGCAGACCTCTGTGAACAGCTTGAGCCGCTCGTTGGTGCTCAGGCTGTTGGCGTCGCAGTAGTCGGTGATTGAGACACCCTTGACCAGTTCCATGACAAAATAGGGCCGTCCCGTTTCAGTTGCCCCGGCATCGAGGACTTTGGCAATGTTCGGATGGTCCATCATGGCCAGGGCCTGACGCTCGGCCTCAAATCGGGCGATGACCTGTTTGGTATCCATGCCCAATTTGATAATCTTGAGGGCCACTTTGCGGCGGATAGTTCCTTCGCTGTCGCTCAGGACGCCT
>DATKWR010000844.1:0-17306 GCA_035529475.1 Sedimentisphaerales bacterium
GGATCGCCCAGCATGGCTTTTTGGATCTCTTCCGGCGTCAGCACCTTATCGTATATCCGCAGATCATCGATGAATCCAACAAACCATCTCGAGCTGCTAAAGTCATACATCTGGCCTATCTTGACATCGAAATTAGCCGAAATATTGAACGCGTCCGTGTCCGTACTGGCTCTTGTGTCATCCTGGCCATCCAGATAAATCGTAACGTCTCCGCTCGATATGGTGGCGCCCTGCTTTACCGTAACCGCCGCGTGGTGCCATTCATCGTCAATGACGTTGGTGTCGCCTTGCACGTTGCCGCCGTTTGTATCACAGCGCAGCCTGCCGCCATTGATCCAGAATTCCACTTTTTGGCCCGTTCCGGTATTGCCCCAGCCCACAACCTGGCCGTTGTTACCGGTCCGGATCCATGCCGCTATGGTAAACGGATTAGTATCGAGGATGCCCTTGTAGCCGTCCATGAGGACAAAATCCCCCGATCCGTCGAGCTCCAGAGCCTCGCCTTCGTAGCCGGGTACGTACTGCGGGTCGCCGTGAAGGGTACCATGATGGCCGTATCCCGAAGAATCCACGACAAGAACTGAACCGTCGTCGTCCAGTTTCCACCATGCAACAAGATGAGGATCGTAGATGGCTGTAACGGGTCTGGTCCGGAAGCTCCAGACGTCGCCCTTGCGCGTTTGAATCCCGTCGAATCCATCAATCCGCCAATAATAGCGCCTGTCCGATGCAAGGGAACCCGGCGTATAGGTTGTGCCGGACGGGATACCTTTGTACGTATCGGCAGTGCCGGCAGCAACATCCGCCGCGCTCTCTCCGAAATACACGTGGTGCAGCTTCGCACCATACCCCGGCTGCCACCCAAGCGTAACATCCGTTGTTATGAAAGTGGCGGCGCTGGGCGGGTTCGGCCGGCTCGCTTTCAAGGGAGGAACGCTGAAACTCCAGACCGAGCCTTTGTAGAGTGTCCCGTCAGCGTGTTTCTCATCAATGCGCCAGTAGTATGTCGCACCGGGCGTCAAGCCCTGCGGGATAGGAAAACCCGAAAATCCGACGAGAAAACCTATCGTCGTCTGGCTGCCCTGGAACGTCCCTGCGGTACCGGCGGTCACATCCTGTAAGTTGTCGCCGAAATAGACATCATGGGAAACTGCGTCCGCCGCGGCGGACCAGCTAAGGCTCGCCCACGTGCTTGAATGTACGGACCCGTCGGCGGGCGAGGGGCCGTGGGCCCACGGAAGAGCCGCTAACTGCCCGATTTCTTCCGCTGAGAGCGCCCGGTCATAAAGACGGACGTCGTCTATCAAGCCGATGAACCATCTGTTCGAGCCGCTGTATTGGCGAGCTATCGTCAGATCAAAGTTCGAGACGATATTGAACGCATTCGAACTGGTGCCGGTTGTCGTGTCATCTTGGCCGTCAAGGTAGAGTATCACGTCTGGATATGAGATCGTCGCGTTTTCCTGGACGGCCAATGCCACATGGTGCCATTCGTTGTCGCTCACCACGGTGTTGCCCTGCCTGTTGCCTGAGCCATGCTCCACGCGAAGTCTGTACTCGTTGACCCGGAACTCTACTCTTTCAGTCGCGGCGTTATTGCCCCAGCCAACGATCCCACCGTTACCTTCGGTCTTGATCCACGCCGTAACGGTGAAAGCAGCTCCGCCGAGAAGGCCCTTGTAACCATCGATGCTCACATAGTCAGGGTCGCCGTGAAACTCCAGGGCCTGTCCATGTACGCCGGGCACAAATTGTGGACTGCCCTGGATCGTTCCGTCGTGGCCATTGCCTGAGTAATCAAGCACGGCGGCGCCACCCTCGTTCTCAAGCTTCCACCATCCGATAAGGCCTGGATCCGCAGTCTGGGCGGGTCCGGCCACAGCCAGGCTCAGCACCAAAACAAGCCAAGCCCAAAGCAATTGTCTCTTACGCATAGTTCGTCCTCCTTCAATTGCCATTTCCCGCACAAGCGTCCAGAATCCGTAGATGGGCATCCCTATTGCATCCCGGCACCTCAGAGTGGGCACGGAACACACCTCAATCCTTTAATTTATACCAGATTCTCCCCCTTTATTTCAAGGAAAATCTATGCAGAATTGAAGCGCCCTAAAATCCGGTCCCTAACTTCAGAGCGGCTGATTTTGCCGCCGAGAGAGGCTCGTAGAAAACTGCGACGGAACCTCTCAGAGGCCGTTCCGGGTCGGGCACACCGAAATCTCTTGCTTTTGGCCTCGCGGCCTGTGCTTCCAACGGCGGTGCAGCCACCAGTACTGGGTCGGGTCCTCTCGGACAAATTCTTCAATCGCTTTGGTGTATTCGGCCGTGACCCACCTCAGCGGGTCTTCCCTGTCAGCCCATTCCTCCGGCCATATCAGCCGGTTAAGGCCGATCTCAAAATGGAAGCGATTACCCACTCTCCTGCTATAGCCAACGGCTATCGGGATATTCCTGGTGACCGCAAGCAGACCGATGCTCTTGTACGTGCTGGCCGGACGCCCGAAAAAATCCACGAATATCCCCTTTCTGCCGGCGTCCTGATCGGCAATAAAACAGAGCGTCGCGCCGCCCGCGGCGAGCTTCTCCATGAGCTCCGCCGCACCCTTCTTGTCGATGATTCTCTGGCCCGCTCTGCTGCGCACGCCATACAAGTACCTGTTGATGAACTTGTTGTCCAATGGCCGGGCGATACTGTAGATGTTGAAACCGAACAACCCCAGCACATAGCCGGAGATCTCGAAATTGCCGTAGTGCGCACCGACCAACAACAGCCCCCGCCCTTCCTGCATCAGCCATTTGGCCCTCTCGGTATTCTTGTACCGGGAGTACTCTCGCCAGTTGCACTTTTTCACCAGTCGCGGCGTGAACAGCACGTCTATCGCCAGCATCGCAAGGTGCTCGAAACTTCGCCTGCCGGTTTGCCATATCCAGCGCTCGGACTTTTCCGGGAAGCTCGCACGCAGATTGTCCAGGGCCCTGTTTCTGCCGCGATGGTAGTGTTTCCACAGCATCCGGCCGAGAAAGCACGCCGTACCAAGATTCGTCTCAATATCAAACAGGGAAAGAAAGACGATCAGGACCCGCAGCGCGAGGTAAATGAGCCAATCGACAACTGCATTGGGTTTCTTCTTTTTCTTCTTTCGCACGGACGAATCAGTCATAGACCGTGATTTTAGGCTCAGGATAGCCGTTGTCAAGCTCAGAACCGGCACCGGCCTAATCGTAGCGGACACCCCACCGATACATCACGTGCCGGGAAGCTGCCGCAAAACAGCCAGTGCCCCGGACAATGTCCACATCGGCAAGCGTAAAGACAACAGCCATTACTTCCCCGGCAGGGTGGATGAGGTCCATATCTTCAGCCGCGTTCTGTCGGACGCGGAGATCGCCAGGCTGGCCGGCATAACGTTGCCGTTTGACAAGCCGCTTTAACCAGCGTTGGTGCGTTTCGGCTTGCACTTCTTCTTGTGCGGGACGGACGGCAGGACTTGTGTTAATTCGGGGCCTCTATCGGGTGATTCGGTACAGATTCCGTTGTTTTTGTTTAGTGTGCAATGACGCTGGATATTCTGAAGACGGGCAAGAGCAATGCGATGGCAATCGTCCCGATAATAGTCCCCATGATGGTGATCATGACCGGCTCGATGAGCGTCATGACGCTTTTTATCGACGCCTGGAGCTTTTTCTCGTAGAAGACCGATACTTTATCGCAGACCTCGCCGAGCTTGCCGCTTTTTTCACCCGCTCGAAGCATCGCCATGATGCCCGGTGCAATCAGGTCGCTGCCGGGTGAAATCCCTATGGCTTCCGACAACTGATAGCCGTCCTTGAGCTTCACGTCCACCGTCGCCCACAGCCGCTGAAAGTAGTAGTTCTCGCATGAACCTTGTATGACCTCTATGGCATCGAGCAGAGTGACCCCGGTATTGATCATGGTCGCCATGATCCGCATGCTGCGCGTCACGACGGTATCGACGAACATCGTGCCGACGACGGGCGTGTGGATTTTGATGAAATCGATCACCCGTCGGCCGGTCAGGGTCCCCGCCCAGTGAACCAATCCCAGTGAGGCGAAAACCACTACCGTGAAGACGCCCGTCATGATTCGAAAATTGCCCAACATCATGCTGAAGCCGACCAATATCTGTGTGAGCTTAGGCAGCGCAGCGCCCCGGGCCTCGTAAATCCCCATAAAGCGCGGCAACACAAAGAACATCAGCGTGCCAGTGGCCGCCACAGCCATCAGCGCCATGATAAACGGATACGTGAGCGCGCCTTTTATGCGTTTTCGGGTCTCGGATTCGAAGTCGAGATAGCCGCTGAGCACACTGAGCATCTCCGCCATTTTTCCGGAAGCTTCCGAGGCATTGACCATGCTGATAAACATCGCATTGAAAGCCTTCGGATAGCCCCGCAGGGCCTTTGAGAAGGTTTCGCCGCTCTTGACCTTCTCGGCTACGTGCATAATGATCGTTCTGAACGTCCCGTGCTCCGCTTGTTCGGCTATGGCATCAAGAGCGTCACTGAGTACCACGCCGCTATCGAGCATCACCGACAACTGCGTCGTGAACAAAATCAGATCCGCCTGCTTGACTCTGGCCCTGGACAAATCGGACGCCCTGGTCATGCCGGCTGGCCGCCAGGGACTGTCCTGTTCCTTCAAGCCCAGGGAGCCCGGACCGGCCTCGACGGGCATTGACCCTGTGAGAGCTCCCCGGGTTTTGCCCTGTTTGCCCCCGCCGCGAGGCGATTTTCCGCTCCTGATGGCAGAATCAAGCTCATCTGATGTTTTTATTGCGGAATCTATCATACAATCATTTTATGGAATATGGTACATATCAGGTTTCTATTTGCGTCGTTCTCAGCGCTTCTTCGACAGAGACAATTCCAGCGCGCACCTTCTCAATCCCATCCGACTGCAGAGACACCATGCCATTCTGCAGCGCCTTGGCTCTCAACTTCTTCAGGCTCGTCCGCTCGTTGATCATCTCGATAATCTCGTCATTCGGCACGAGCAGCTCGTGAACGGCAATCCGTCCGGCGTAGCCGGTGTTTCGGCATTTCTTACAGCCTACGCCTCGATAGAACTGTTCGATTTTGCCCCCGTTTTTTTCGGCGACCTTCCTTATCGTCACGGGCGGCTCGTATTCCGCCTTGCAGTTCGCGCATATCTTTCGCACGAGCCGTTGGGCCAGGACGGCAATCAGCGAAGCACCCACCAGATAGGGCGCAACGCTCAAATCAAGCAGTCGCGTCACCGCGCCCGGGGCGTCATTCGTGTGCAGCGTTGAAAGAACCAGATGGCCGGTTAGCGCCGCCTGGACCGCTATGTTGGCGGTTGCCTCATCGCGGATTTCACCAACCATGATGATATCCGGGTCCTGCCGCAAGAGACTTCGCAGCGCCGTTGCAAATTCAAAGCCGGCCGCCGGGTTGATCTGGAATTGGTTTATGCCCGCTATGTTGCACTCCACCGGATCTTCCACCGTGCAGATATTCACTTCTTCGCCGTTCAGCTCAGACAGGGCCGCATAGAGAGTTGTATTCTTGCCCGAACCGGTCGGCCCCGTGACCAGCACAATGCCGTTGGGAGATTGTATCACTTGCCTGAACAACCGGAGATTCTCGTACGTAAATCCGAGAGACTCAAGATTGAAGAGGACCTTATGCGGATCGATGATTCGGATGACGACCTTCTCCCCAAAGTTTCCCGGCATGACGGAGACACGCAGGTCAATCGGCCTGCCTTCCATCAAAACGTGGATACCTCCGTCCTGGGGTAAGCGGCGCTGCGCGATGTCCAGGTCGGCCATAATCTTGACGCGAGAAACGATGGCCGCGTGCATTTGATGGGGTGGACACAGTTTCTCGTACAGCCGGCCGTCCACCCGATATCGGACCCTCAATCTCTTGTCGTCCGGCTCTATATGAATATCGCTGGCATTCTCCCGCACGGCGTTATAGAGCAGATAGTTGACCAGCTTGACAACCGGCGATTGCCCGGCGATCTCCTCCAGATTGCCTATGTCTTGGGTGATGCTTTCTATCAACGTGAAATCTTCGAGCCCCTCGTCGTCGATAATGTCGTCGATCACGAAGACGTTGGCCGCCGGCAGATACGTCTGAAGGGTAGCCTTGATATCCTTGCTGGTCGAGCATACGATCTGGACCTTGCAGCCGCTGATGCGCTCAATCTCATCGATCAGGAATACGTTTGTCGGCTCACTGACGGCCACCGTCAGCACGTCGCGGACCTTAAACAACGGCAGGACAATGTACTCCTGAAGAAACTCACGCGGCAGGATCTCAAACGTCTTGGAGTCACATATTTTGGGACCCACCTGTGCGTACGGGACGCCGTAACTCTGCGCGAGCGCCGAGGCGATCTGGTTCTCGGTGCAGTAGCCCATCTCCACCAGAAGCTCACCGAGGAGCTTGCGATGGCCCTTTTCTTTCTGTTCTTTGAGGGCTTGTTCGATTTGCTCGGCGGTCACGACACCGCGCGCCAACAGCAACTGTCCAAGCTGCATCTTGTTTTCAACGGCTATCTGGCTCATCTGTCGTCTCTCTGCCCCGGTCGGCGCATTCCAGCGTCCCGGGAACCATGACTACGCAAAGCTCTTGACCGCCTCGGCAAGTTCTGCGTAGTGGTCAAATTCGTTCTTGAGCCGGGTAATCTCCATGATTCGCAAGCAGTTCTCGTCAAGCCCCGCCAACCTCATTTCTCGTTTGTTCTGATTGCAGTAATCACGCGACCACAGCAACAACTCCAAGCCGCTGCTGTCAATGAAGACGACGCCGCTCATATCGAGCACGACACCGGTCTTACGCTTGGTCACAATGTCGGTTATGGTGCTTTGGAACAGCTCGGCCACGTCACCGTCGAGCTCACCCTGAAACTCGACAACCGTGACATCATTATAGTCTTGTACTTTGACTTTCATCGAATCAGAGTCCCCACTGCAGCCGCCCCATACTCCTCGGAGCTCGTGTTGCCATACATCTCGTTGAAACCGTCCCGGATGATGTTCCAGAGTCGATAAACGTCGCTATCGAGGAATATGCGGCCAAGCTTTTCATCGAACTGCGTGCCCAGGCCCTTCTCTATCTCCGCCAGGGCCTGCTCCACGGTCATCGCATCCCGATACGTTCGTTTTGAAGTCATCGCGTCAAAACAGTCTGCCAGACCGACAATTTTGCCCGTGAGGGGTA
This sequence comes from Sedimentisphaerales bacterium, assembly GCA_035529475.1. Classification (GTDB taxonomy): domain Bacteria; phylum Planctomycetota; class Phycisphaerae; order Sedimentisphaerales; family Anaerobacaceae. The sequence continues at coordinate 7,210 of DATKWR010000844.1, forward strand.
TTTGCTCGCCCTGCAAGCCGTTAGGATACCCCCGGCCATCCGCGCGCTCGTGGTGACACAGTACGCCTGCAACAATGTCGCGCATCTGCTTGATTTCACGCAGGATCCCCGCTCCTATCGACGGGTGCTTTTTGACACGGCCAAACTCTTCTTCCGTCAGCTTGCCATTCTTACGCAATAATGCTTCCTCGATCCCGATCTTTCCTATATCGTGCAGCAGCCCGGCCAGGTAAATCTTGTGGATCTGCTCCTCGTCCAGAGGTTCTTTGTCGGACAGTCTCTCGGCGATCCATCGGGAGATGAACGCAACTCTTTCCGAATGACCGTGTGTGTATTTGTCCTTCGCATCAATGCTGCTCGTCAGGGCTTTCAAGGAACCGATGAACAATTCCTTGAGGTCTTTGAACAACCTGCCGTTCTCAATAAACACGGCACATCCCCCGGCCACGGAGTTGAACAGCTTCACATCGGTGCTGTCGAAGTCCTGCTTGCCGATCCGGTTGATTGCAACCATGAGGCCCGTAATGGAGTTTCCATTGTGCGTTCTGCCCCCACAATGAGCATCGCTGTTGTCCTTACCGAAGAAAGGTACAGCGATAATGTTCTTTATACGGCTCGGCCAATCGTACTTGAAAGCCGAATCGATTTCGCTGTCCAGCAGGGCCTCTTTGCCTTCATGTATTTCCTCTGTCAATCGGCCGTGCAGAATGGCTGCCATCTGGTCGTCCATGTCGATCAAGCCCGATCCCGCGGCGATGACCCATTGCTGTTCATCATCTATCCTTTTCTCCAGCAGTATGGCAATGCCTTCCACAAAGACGATTTCGGTTAGACAGTCGCAAGCCATCTGCAGAAAGTTCGAATCCGCCTCAGTCACCTTCATGTTGGTGCTGAGTCTGTGAAGCAGTACGAGCTCTTCGTAGGTCTGCGCCAATTCGCTGCTGACCATATCGATTTGTTCTTCCGCTTTCGAATGGACCTGCAGCTTCTCCGCCAGCAGTTCGAGCATCTCGACAAAATACTCCCCGTCCGTTGCGACGGCACGGCCATCGCCTTCGTCACATGGCGCGACACACAGCGGCACCGGCCCCAAATCGATCAGCGCCGTTCCGAGAATCTGCTCCTGGCCCGTGTTGCAAAGGCGAGCGGACTTCAGAACAACAACCAGCCCGCTGTTCGTATCGCAGAATCGTCGAACGGACACACCTGTCTCGTCGGGAGAGGCGCCCGGACGGCTTTTGCTCTGGGCTTCTGCCGACCATCGCACCAACTGCTCTCGAGTACTCCTGAATCGGCCGCTTTCGCGCAGTAAGACAATTTCATCATCCTTGTCACAGACTGCGAAGTTTACGCCGAACCTGCTTACTCGATCCGCAAACCGCTCGAGATCGATCAAGTGTGACGAGCTCAGACTTTTACTGAACGTATGTAACATGGCTTCCAATTGAACAACACCCCTTTTGTGCTATTATTTACCGGCTATCAGTTGCTTCTGATAAAGGATATCTTCAATGTTGCCCAGCAGCTCCTTGGGGCTGAACGGTTTGCTCAAGCACCCTGATATCCGCAAGTCATCCTGCTGCTGCTGGGGAATGGCAAAGCTTCTGGCCGTCAGCATGATGACGGGTGTGTCTTTTGTGTCCTCGTTTTGCCGAAGCTGTTCCACAAGCTCTATGCCGGTCATCACCGGCATCTGGTAATCGGTCACAATAATATCCGGCCTTTCCGCCAGCGCCAGCTTGAGCCCTTCGGCGCCGTTGTCCGCGGCGATCACCTCGAAGCCGTTGTTGCGAAGTTTTATGGCAACGACGTGAACAATGTGTATCTCGTCGTCCACAACCAGAACTTTCCTGTCCGCCATGATCTTGCCTCCACCAAAGTCTAACCTGCCGGGTGCGCAATTCGGCGTGCGCCCCGTTCGTTCTCTGTGATTCTTACGCGATTTCCACGGATTCTCTTGTCGCCAAGGGCAGCTCAAAGCCAAACGTGCTCCCTGCACCGACCTGGCTTGTGAAAAACACGCGCCCCTCATGAACCTTCTCGACGATTTGCTTAACAAGATTAAGACCCAGGCCCGTTCCTTCCGCCTGTTTCTTATTGGCTCCAACTCTGTAGAACTTCTCAAAGATGCGACCCATCTCATCCTCGGGGATACCGACCCCCGTGTCCGTCACCGTAACGCGGACCAGAGACGCCGCCTCATCGACGGCGGTTTCAATCTTGACCGACCCTCCCGAAGGCGTGTATTTCACCCCGTTGCTCAACAGGTTTACAATAACCTGGGACATCATGTCCCTGTCCACATACACCCGATCAAATACGATGGGGGTTTGCCCGATGAGCTTGATATTCTTCTCTTCCGCATAGCTTCTCATCATCTGCAACTGTTCTTCAATGAGCATTGTCAGACTGACCAGCTCCTTGTTGACCTTTATCAGGCCCGATTCTATGCGTGAGGTATTGAGAATATCTTCAATCAACCGGTTCAGCCTTTGAGCCTGATTTTGGATAATTGAATAGAATTCTCTCCTGGTCCGTTCGTCGTTGGCTTCTCCGTCGGCGAGCATTTCGGAGTAGGCCGTAATCGAAGCAAGCGGCGTTTTCAGCTCGTGCGAGACATGACTGACAAAGTCGTTCTTCATCTGCTGAATCTGTTTCTCACGCGTAACGTCGTGCAGTACGGCAACGCCCCCACAGACCTGTTGGTCCTGGTCGTACACGCACGAAACGATGCAGTCAAAAGTCTTTCGCTCGCCCTGCTCGGAGAATTCGATCTCCCGCCGTGTCGCCTGGTTCCTGCTCTGTCTGCTGTGACTGAGAAAGTCGGCGAATTCGCTCCGGTCCCGGCCGATCAGCTCGCTCAACGGCCGGCGCTGTGAGTTCTTGAAATCAAAGTTGAAGAGTCGGCCCGCAGCCTCGTTCGCCATCAACAGTTTGTCATATTCATCGCTAACGATGACGGCATCCCGAATACTGTAGATGATCGCTTCTGTGTTTTTCTCACGTTTCTGTGAAAGTTGAACGTGAATCCGCAAATCCTGGATTTGCTTTTTGTCCTCGGCCGCGCGCTTGGCGCAAACGTCGAGGTGTTCGCCGACCAGTGTACACAGCTTGTCGATTTCGGTCACTTTGAGCAGACTGAAGGTGCCCGAGCTGTCACCGCCATCGCGGCCCCGGCAATCTTCAAAAAGCCTGGCTATGGACGCGATCGCCCCGGCCAGTCTGAACCCATACCAGCCGAGCAAAATCACGCCCATAGCCACAAGGACGCCACAGCCCAGCGCAACGGAGGCCCGCTGCACGGGACCGGCAAAATACAAACCCTCTTCCGTGCCCGAATTTCGCCCCTCAGCGAGGGCCGCTATCAGCAAACCGTACGCCACAATCGGCGCGACTACTGCGTATGAGCTTCTTCCAAGTTTCAAAACAACAACTCCAGCCTTTTACGGATTACAAATGGCACATCAGTTTTCACACAACGTCATTTCCTCAGCCACTTGGGAGCTTCCTTTTGATCGACATTTTCCAACATAATCCTTTCCATCTCCTGCACTTCTTCCGGTGTTGACTCGGCAATTATCCGCTCCTTCAGCCGTATTGCCTCAAGGTACGTCGGGCGAAGTCGCAACGCGGCACTCACTTGCTCCATGGCCGAGAGGGTGTCATGTTCGCCGTAGGAAGCGACGGCTTTGGCATAGTGGTCTTCCGCCAATTTGGCCCTGTCCATCCACTGCAGCCCGTCCTTGGCCCCAAAGCGTTTACGGCTGATGTCCGCCGCTCTGGCCTGCCCATCCAAATCACTCGGCTCTTCGATAATATGAGGCGTAAGCAGCACGATGACTTCCTGCCGCTCCGTCCTGTCATCCGTCCCTCTGAAAAGACCCCCAACCAGAGGCAAATCCCCAAGCAGAGGAACCTGGGACCGTCCCGTGGTGACCACATCTCTGAACAAGCCACCTATAACTATTGTCTCGCCGTCCTTGACGATGACGTTTGTCCTGACCTGGGTGACGGTCTCATCCGGCACCTTATCAATATTGAGCTGCGCCGTACTATCCTTGGGATAAATATCCATCCTGATATAGCCATCGTTACCGATATAGGGCCTGAATGTCAGGACCGTTCCGGTATCCAGGAACTGCACTTCACCCTGCGTAGCTACGCCTCCCGTGGAAATAGCCGTGCTCCCACGATAACCCAGCTTCTTGCCGATTTGGACGTAACCCTCTTGCTTGTTCACGGCAAGAATCTTCGGATTGGCCAGAATAGTAACGTCTGTTATGCTCTCCAGCGCGGTGATGAAAATCGCCATATCTCCGCTGCTCGCCCCTATTCTCAGCCCATTCATTCCGGAAGTCGCAAAGCCGGCGGTTTCTATCGGGGCGCCCGGCACGCCGCCAGCGATCTGGCCAATAGGTGTTTGTGCCGAGACAGAAGAATTGTACGCATCGGCCGTAGCTGCTGAAGTCCCGCCCAGACTGACGCCCGCCATGAAGTTCCAGTCTATGCCGAATTTAGTCTGTTCCGTCAGAGTAGCACTTAAGATAGTCGCCTCGACGAGAACCTGCTTTGGCCGGACGTCTATCGCCTTTATCACTTCTGCCGCTCTTTCCAGATACTCAGGATAGTCGTACACGACGATCGTATCATTTAGCGCCATCGCGTCGCCGCCGCTTCCGGAGCCTCCAGAGGAACCGGCGCCGGATGCGCCGCCGGAAGAACTCGCGGTTATACCCTTCTCTGCCGCCGTGCTCTTCTCAATCTTGGCACTTGCAGAACCACTGAGAACGGGCGCAATCAGCTTCGCGGCTTCTTCGGCGGTGATGTAGTACAGCGTGAAGACCTTATGAACCATTCGGGCCGGGTCTTCCTTGATCTTCTTGTACTCGTCTTTGGTGTACACCTTGATGAGGTTGCCTTCCTCCTCATATTTGAAGTTCTCACCTAAAATCGCGTCCATGGCCTGTTCAAATGTCACGTTCCTCAAACTCCTGAAGGCCAGCACGCCATCGACGTTCGGCGAGGGCACAATGTTCTTCTGGCACTGGCTACCCAGCATGGCCAGAGCCTTGCGTACGCCGAACTCCTCTTCAACCTCGAACTTTTCGATGATCTGCGGCGGCTCCGCAGCGGCGGCTCCGGCAGCCGCCGTCGCCGTCATCGCAATCACCGCTAAACTCCACACAAACAGCCTCTGTCGAATACTTCTTTTGTCGTTTTTCTTTTTGTCGCGATACATATTGGTTTCCTTTCTTTCTTCTCTTTCGCCGGTGCGACGGTCAATTGTCCACCGCGGGCACCTGCACAAGCTTCAACGTTATTTTTGCCTCTCTACACTTTATCACTACCGTGTTCTCTTCAATTACAGCTACTTCACATTCATACTTGTCATTTCCGTCGTTGACGAGCATCCTATCCCCTATATACAGCACCTTATTGTTGATACACGTCAGGGGATTCTTGCTCAACACTATCGCCTCCAGTCTGAGCTTCTCTGCCACTTTTTTGATTACTTCTTCACTGCCATTCTGCGAAAGAACGTTTACTTCTTCTATATCTGCGAATTTACGCCGTCCACCCACAAAGTTCCGCCAGCCATCCGCAACAAAGAAATCCCTCGTGATGACATCGTTCCGGCCCGCTATTACGGGCAATTCCAAAAAGGACACTTTCACCGCCGTGTCGGACGGGGATGCTACACTCGAGACACTCGTCGGGGACACTGCTTCAACAACCTCCGGCGTATTTTTCGTGAGCACTCTGACCCACATGACAATCATCACTATGACCAGGCACGTCGTTGTGACGGCCTTCTTCTTCTCGACTGCGAATCGACCGAGAAGCCATGCCGCGAAATTAGTCTCATTATTGCCATTTTGTCTCATTTTAGCTCTCGCCCGGCCCTTCGACTTCGGGATCATCCTTGCCCGGCTTTCGCCCTGTAATAGATGACCGCCTTTGTCTCCATGCTAACCTCGCCGCCGTAATTACTGTCGTTGGACAGCTTCACCTGCTCGATGCGAACCAGCCTGTCGAACGATTGCAGGCGGCGATAGAATGTGAATAATTGCGCCAATTGACCCTTGCATTGCATGCTCACCGGGATGCAGTCGAATCCCTCGGCTTCTACTTCCGGACCTGGTGTCACTACCTGCTCTCTCAAATTGTGCTCATTCATCAGGTCGGCGATTCCGCGCAGGAACGCACCCACGTTCCGCTGCTCCGGTATGTGCGCCTCATAATCGCCGAGTTCCGACTGCAACTGCTGCAATTGCTCTTTGAGCAGCGGCAGCCGTGCACTGTCGGCGGCGCTCCTGGCCAGGGCAAGAATCTGTCCGGTCTTGGCCTGCTCGACGGCTTTGGTCTGCCTCCGCAGAGGCAAATACCAAAACAGCACGAACACGCAAACCGTCACCCCGGTTAAAACACAAATCACTATTTGTTGTTTTTCTCGAAACAGCATCTCGGCCTCTTGCTTTCTACTGCTGCCGATAATTTGCCAGATAACAGTGTATTTCAAACTCACTGGCCTGCACGCGCGCGTCAGCTTGCCGGATGTTATCCTTCCTTTCGGCCGTCTTTTCCTTGACCTCGGCCGCCGTCCTGGCTGGCCCGGCACTGCGGCTTGTTATTCCCGTATCTCGGGAATAGGCCAAAATAACCTGCCAGAAATAAGGCGAGTCCTCCAATTTGCACATCAAAGCGCCCACGTCGCGTGCATCGGCCGCCACGCCGGCTATGACCACCCTGAATCGTACGTTGCCAAGCGGCAGCGCTTTCTTATCATTTAGCCAGGTCCCGACCGCCCGAACAACGGTGCCGACCGTCTGCAGCGGCTCGTCTTTCCGCTCTTCCACGAGCTTCTCGGCGACACATTCCACTTTGCTCAGGACTATCCTCTCATCGATCAAGAAGCTCAGTTCCGCCAGGATGTTCGCCACATCTATCCGGGAATCAATTTCCTGTACGGATTTGACTCTTTCGCGCACTTGCTTCAATTCACTTTCAAGCCCGGCCGATTCAACCGAGGCATTGTCCGCCCGTCCATGTGTGGCGGCCATTTCAACCAGCTCGGCTTCGGCTTTCGAGAGCGAACGGGTAGCCGCCAGACTCCAGACCACCATTACCACGAATACGCCGCTCAGAGCTATGCACTGCGCGCGATAGCTGACCTGCCGCCTCTGGCCACTTCTATACCATTCCGGGAGAAAGTCTATTTCTTTCATATCTGTCTCTTGACTGGCATTACGCCGAAGGGGCGCTGCTTTCTACCTTGTCCCAACCCTTGAGACTGAGCCCCACCGCCACGGCCCATTCACAAAGCAGACCCCGCCTGTTAGCGTAGAAACTCACCTTCCCTCTTCCGCTCGAAAAACCAAAACCCCTCAACGGCTCGGCGACTTCAATCTCGACCGCCAGTTGACGTCGCAAGACATTGAGCAGAATGTCTTCGTACGCGCCGCCGCCGGCAAACACCGCCCGCTCGACCCGCTTTCCTCTGAATGTTACCGTATAATACCTCAAACACAGGGCGACCTCCCTCGCCAAATCCTCGGCGACGGAAGTCACGGCGTCACTGACCGCACCTCGCGTGGATGCATCCATGTTTCGCTCGTCCTCCTGCGATGGACCGTCCTCGGCATCCGGCTTCAGCGACGAGAAGCCACTTTCCATCCTCAGCGACTCGCGCAACATTTCAGCCTCGCTGATGCTGATGCCCAATTTTGCCGCCACCTGCTGAACAAATCGTTCGCCCCCTATGGGTATTTGTTTGACAAAACTGATTTCTCCGCCCCGGCCGAAAACGACCGTTGTGAAGCGGCTTCCCACGTCCACGAAGACCACGGTCAGCTCCCTGTCCTCCTGGCGCCGCAAAGACCTCTCGAAGCTCCTGAATAGCGCGCATGGGATCGTGTCTATGGCCACGGGCTTGAGCTCCGCTTCCTCAAGCATGGCAATGTGGTCCTTGATGGTCTGATTGTCCGTGGCAAAAACAATCAACTCGCTCTTGAGCTCATCGCCCTGCCGAACGTGGCCGGCAGCGACATAATCTATTGCATCGTCGTTCGGATCCAGTCCGAAACGCTGCGCAACTTCTTTTCGCAAGGCCTGCTCAATCGCCCCTTTTTCGGCTTCAGACAGACGCAAACTCGTGATTTTCAATTTTCCGCTCGGCACGCATGAGATAACGTCTCTTCCACGGAAGTTTCCCTGCGCCAGCATTCGCTTTATGGCCGAAATGACAAAACTCCTTCTTGCCTGTTCGTCACTATTGACACCGGGCTCGATGCGAGCTTCGTCGGCCGCAAAAACGGATATCCGTCCTCCGTTCACAACCAATTGAATCGCCTTGATAGAATTATGACCTATGTCCAGTCCTATCGGCCTCAGACCTCGAGTTTTCAGACCCCAACTGACCATTGTCCTTCTTCCCTCGTTTGGAAATAACAACGGGAACTCACCTCTCCCGGGTTATCGCTACTGAATCGAAACAAACCCTGTCACGGGCTCGACGGTAATCGTTGCGCTTACCGCGCCCGCCTGCAGATTGACGGTACCTCCGTCGAGGGGACTACCCAGGCAATCAAACGTAACCGTCTGGGCTGTTGTATTGAAATTTGCATTGGTGATATCGACTCTATTGAGCCTGCTCTCGTTTCGAAAATCCACAACGTAGGTAAATCCCTTCTTCACGGGATGTTGTATCACGTTGCCGTTCAGATCGACTATTTTGTAGCTGTCTGCGTTCTTGTCGAACTCCACGGAGAAGTTCTGGCCGTGACTGATGGCCATACTCCTGGCGTACTCCACGTCGGCCGCGATCATATTCGCCGCGGACCGAATCTGGATTCCGGCCGCCGAGCTCATCATCGGCACCGCGGTCAGAGCCACGATCGAGAGGATCACCACGACAATGAGCAGCTCCACCACCGTGAAAGCGGTGCACGCGCCTCGCGAATCGCGACCGCAGCCCCGCTGGCGACATGAAGCACGCACACTGGCACGCGGATATATCAAACCCGGCATTTTGGAGAACCTCCTCTCTCTGTTCTGAAACATTATCACCCTCCTCCGTTCTTTTTTCGTCTTGTTCCGGACGGACCTTTAACAGCCATCCGATTGGCTACAAAAGCCCGTTTGTTTTCTCGCGTTATCCGACCTATTGAACTCACAAAACCCTGAAGCCTTGCTCAAGTATCTTCTCGGTGTCGCACGCAAACAGAACGATACAAGTGTCATTAGCCACATCTTCCACGGGTCAAGTCAACACAATCGACACAATCGTCAAAGCACCCCGGCAGAAACCGTCGGGCCACCTCAGCGCTCGCCGGCCCGGCAACAACAATAGTTATCTTCCATACGTTTTCACTTTTTCTTTTTAGCCTGCACATGGGCCGATAAGCACCTATTGCCGCGAATCGGAACGATCCCTGATTCGACCGTCTCTACCGTATTCTTTCAACACTTCTGAAAAACGCTCCACCCGCCGGCCCCCACCTTCTTGGAACGCCGGTCTCTGACCAGATCTCAATCGACGCGATTGCCGGAGCCCCGGTGATATTGACCAGAACCTTATCCGAAGTTACACCACCGTTGGCGATAAACAAACCGCCGGCCACTTGAATACTTGCACTTGCCGCCCCTGCATCGATTGATATTCCCTGTCCAATTTGGGCAAGTCCATTGACCACCAAGGCGCTGCCCTGCTCCATCACCACTTGCCCTGTGACCAGGAGAGCCGGAAAGCGTGGCTCGGCAGTGATTACGTTATTCGCCCCACTAATTGTCAGGTCGCCGTTAACGACAAGCGTGCCGCTGATAGTCACATTACCCGGCATGGTCACATCGCCAGTCCTATACCACACTCCTTCCAGACTTGACGAGGGGATGTCAGCATCAACGATCTGGTGTGCTGGATAAGACGTCGGACCTATGTAATACGCTGGCTGAAACTCACCGACAACAAGGTTCGGCCAAATTACCCCGGCCTGAGCAGCAGGCTTCTCCTGCCCTTGAGGGCTTGTCCCGCTTATCGTACCGACGGCGAACACATCACCGTTGATGGTCCCGCTATTTGTCAAGGTGCCGCCGCAATA
>DATKWR010000845.1:0-3042 GCA_035529475.1 Sedimentisphaerales bacterium
CGGCAGGTACGTGGAATTGGCCAATGGCGTGGGCGCTGATTGTCCTCACCGCAATGTGGATTATCGGCACGGCAATCGTCACCATCCCACGTTATCCGGAACTCCTCGCCGAACGGGTCGGCCCTCGCAAAGGGGGCAAAGCATGGGATACCGCCATCCTCAGCGTGTTCGGTGTGATGATGCTCGCGAAGATGCTCTTGGCCGGGTTGGATATTCGGTTTGCGTGGACAGGCGGGCTTCCGCTTGGGGCGGAAATTGCCGGACTGGTTGCCGCTCTGGCGGGGTACGGGCTCGTGGTTTGGGCGACGGGATCGAATGCCTATTTTTCGCAGATTGTCCGCATCCAGACCGAACGCGGCCATACGGTTGCCACTGGCGGGCCATATCAGTTTGTGCGACACCCGTCCTATATCGGAATGATATGTGTCGAGTTGGGAACATCCGTAATGCTTGGCAGTTGGTTGGCACTCATTCCCGGCGGAGTATCCGCCGTCTTGATCATCCTTCGCACGGTGCTGGAAGACCGGATACTGCTCACGGAACTTGCCGGGTACAAGGAATTTGCAGAGAAGACACGCTACCGTTTGATACCCGGAGTTTGGTAGATGGTCTGTGGCGAGGGCCAGAATAGGTCATGAGGCTGTTTGTTACTGATACTCACCGATGTGAGGGCATAAACGCCGCCTAACATGTCGTTCCAGCGGACACGCTTCGCTCGCGCTGCACGGTCGTTGAGCGTTGTGTACTTGGAGCTAGCGCGGTCTAAAGGTACACTCAACTCGTGGCCTGATGATGATGAGGAACAGATGATGATGAAGGAGTTTGGGGAGGAATATAAGGCATACATGCAGAGGACAGGGAGGCTTTTCCCGAAATAGAGCGGCTGAACCAGGCCCTCAGGCCGCTACTGGCGTGAAGCGAGTGTTTGGCGACAAACACGTTCAACTGAATCTGCGCGCCCAGGGCCAACGACTGAATGGGAGCAGGCATGCTCTACCGCTAGATTGTGCCGCGGTGACTGGAAAGCGACACGATCCAAAATCAATAGCCTAGGAGGCAAAGAAAATGACCGGCTATGTTGGACCTATCGAAAAGACCACCGTAAAGAACAAGTACTTTCGGCGAGTGTTGTACACCAGCAAGCACTTGCAGCTCGTCGTGATGAGTTTGCAGCCGAAGGAAGAAATCGGCAACGAGGTGCATAAACAAGTTGACCAGTTCTTCCGGATTGAGGAGGGTAGAGCCAAGTTCGTCCTTAGCGGTACCGAAGAACATCTGGTCGGCGCTGGGGGGGCTGTGGTCGTGCCGGCTGGCACCTACCATAACGTGATCAATACCTCTCCAACCAAGCCGCTCAAACTGTACACGATCTATACGCCGCCTCAACATCCGGATGGAACCGTGCACAAGACGAAAGCCGAAGCCGAGGCGGCGGAACACCATTGAGTTAATCCGGCATGATCGCCACACAGGCGCCCGCCGACCACACCACCGTCGCGGCTCTTTGGCGCTGTCGGTTGGGATAGTTGGAAGGTAGCTTCATTTCGCGTGGCGCGTCCGGCGTGGGCGGCGTGCTGGAGCGTTCGCGTCAAAGGACACTGCCTTCAAGACAGAAGGCGGCCTAACACTGCGTCCAGCCGACCGCGCTTCGCGCGCTGGTGGTGCGCCGTGATTGGCCTGTTCGTCGTTTCGGTCAACACAAGGTAACCTGCCAGTGACCGCACGCGGCTGACGCCCAGCCCGTTAGGCGCCGCCGCATCCGCCGGCGGTTGCCAAAGGAAGGTGCGAGGGAAGCCATGTCACTCGATTCCATTGAACAATGGATTAGGAGTCTCGGCGCCATTGCTGGCCTGGCTACCCTTGCTTACGCGATCGTCGGCATGTTCAAGTCTCTCCGTCAACCAAGCGGCCGCGAGGAACGTGGCGCACGCTTCGCCCTTCGCGCCCCCGTGCTGCTGGTAGCCACCATCCTGTTTGTTTGGGTCGGCGCTCTGCTTTGGCGTCCCCTCCCGATGCAGGCGCAGTCTTGGCTGCGGGTTATCCTGCTCTCCGTCGGGGCGTTGCTCTTCTTCGGCGGCCTTGCCCTTTATCTGTGGGGGATGCGGTCTCTCGGCCAGATGTTCGGGCCTTCAAGTGGCTTTGGCGTCCGTCTTCAACCCACGCACCGGTTGGTTACCACGGGGCCGTATGCGCATGTCCGGCATCCGATGTACCTTGCGGTCATTGCCGCTGCCATTGGCAGCTTACTTCTCTATCGCACATGGGCGGCGCTTGGCTTCGCAATCATCATGTTTGGGCTCGCGGTCCGTGCGCGAAGAGAGGAAAGCGTCCTCGTCCAAGAGTTCGGTCCTGAGTGGGAAGCCTACGCCTCTCAGGTTCCGCCATGGCTTCCGCGCTTGCGGCGGAGACGAAGGAGCGGCGCTCGCATGTAACATGGTTGTGGCGACGGACGTCGGCCTGGGGCGCCCAATCGGGTGACCAGGCAGGGCGTTGTCAGCGTAGCTATTGGCTAGCCGCCTTTCCATATGGAGTTGAGAATGAACGCGAAAATCATCCTGCGTTACGCCATCCGGGAGGTCATGGGGACCGTGCTTATGGGTGTGGCCCTATTCTGGTCAGCCGGGCGGATTAACTGGTGGCCAGCCTGGGCACTGATCGTCTTAATGTTGGCTTGGAGCACGGCGACGGCAATCGTCATCCTGCGTTTCAATCCGGACTTGCTGGCCGATCGTCTAGGACCGCGCAAGGGCGCCAAACCCTGGGATCTGGCCATCATGAGCATTATTGGCCTGACGACCCTGGTGCGATTGATCGTGGCCGGACTTGACCAGCGTTACGGCTGGACGAGCGGTATCCCTTTGACCGCCCAAGTCGCCGCCCTGGTCGTATCTGCCCTGGGCTATGCCCTGGTCGTTTGGGCAACGGCCTCCAATGCTTTCTTCTCGCAGGTCGTCCGTATCCAATCCGAGCGCAGTCACTCTGTTGCTACCGGCGGCCCGTACCGATATGTGCGTCATCCGGCTTACCTCGGCACGATTCTAT
>DATKWR010000846.1:0-3115 GCA_035529475.1 Sedimentisphaerales bacterium
CCAGTTCTTCGCCTGCCAGTGGCCTTCGTTGCCGTAGACTTTCTTGAAGCCGCGAAGGTTCAGCCCGTTGTACAGGCAGCGGAATCCCTGATCCTCCTGAGCGGCGACGTCCGCCGGCGGATTTGTGCCGGGCAGCTCGCGAATGCGAATGTTGCGGAAGTGAACTTCGCTGCCCTCGGATTCGAGGCAGATGTACCCTTTGCGCGGATTCAGATGATAGCCGCGAGTAACAATTTTGCCGTTCACCGAGAGGGTGGCCGTTCCGTTTCGGCTCTCGACGCGATAATGGTTCCATTGCCCGGTTGGGTTCATCCGGTCCTCGTAGGGAAACGAACGTACCCAGCCTTTCGGATGAGGCTTGTCCGGCGTCATCGTCGCGCCGTGAATGGAAAACATGTCACCCGCGTTGCCGTCCATGATCTGTATCTCAATCGAGCGTGTGAACGGCTGGCCCACGGCGGTCACAGGATCGGAGTGGATGAACAGACCGGCGTTGCCGCCCTTTTTCATGTGGCGCCACTCTAATTCCAGCACGTAGTTTTCGTATTGCTTTTCGGTTCTCAGCACGCCGGTCGGAATTCCCGTACAGATGATCATCCCGTCCCGGACCGTCCATGTCTCCGGCGCGCAGTTGACGTTCACCCAGCCGTCGAGATTCCTGCCGTTAAACAGCGGCACGAATTCTTCATCCTCTCGGTCGAGCGTTTTGATTTCGATGTTTCGCAGCGTGATCGAGCCGTTGAGGTTTTGAAAACCGATATGTCCCTTGAGCGGTCGTTCGGCCAGGGCGGGGCCTTTTTGCTGCCGGGCTTTGGTCTCGCGTGAAAGGTCGGCGTCGATTATTTTTTCGCCGTTGATAACGATCGTCACCCGGCTGCCGCGCGCGGTAATCTCCCACGAATTCCACTCACCGGGCGGACGAACGACTTCTTTACTCGGGGCGATCTCGTCGTAGATCGAGCCTGTCCGCTGCTGGGGCTGGGAGCTGCCGCGGTAATAGACCTCGTGATCGACCACCTGAATCTCCATTGCCGTATAGGCCGGGTCTCCCGCGGGCGGGAAGCGCAGCCCGATGCCGCCGTTGCTGCCCCTGCTGATTTTAGTCTCGAGCCTCAGAACGAAGTCGCCGTATTCTTTCGGCGAGATAATCCATGTTCGCTTGTTCAGGCCGGAGAGCACGCCGTCTTCGATTTTCCACGGTGTCCCCTGTACCTTCTGCGGCGTTCGCAGGTCGGACCAGTCACTGACCTTCCAGCCTTCGAGGCTGTCGCCGGCGAATAAGGGCACGAATCCATCCTCGGCCGCCTGCAGCGCGGTGGCGCAGCAGACGATGCAAATTAGAAGGAAAATGAACTTTTTCATCGTAACAGCTCCTTAATGAATTTTTATTGAAAGGGGTAGGGTGGGCATTAACCCACCGGTTCAAACTTATTTCAAATTGCCCCGGGTGGTCACAAGATTCCCGAATGGCGCCAGAAGGTCGTATTTATTCCGCCATGTCGTGTACATAATTCCGCTGGCACCGGGTGTGCCCTCCAGGACGTCGAGCCATCCGCTGGGATTGTCCAGGGTATCGCCGTCGTAATAAGCGCCTGCCATGGTCCTGAAACCCAGCGATGAAAAGAATGCGAGGCTCTCGGCACGCTTCTCGTAATACCAGCAGACTATCACGAGGTCTTTGGGGACGTAGTTCCAGGATCCGGCAAAGTCGCCGTCGACCAGATAATAATCGGCGTGAGCATTGTGGCTCGGGTCGAGCATGTCGGACCATACGAGGACCTCGGCCTGGGGGTTGACGTTGCGGACGATCCGTACCTGTTCGGTAATGCAGTCGCCGAGTATCTGTGCCATCGTCGCTTTGCGTTTTTTGCAAGCCTGGCACGCGCCGCCGGCCCTGATTTCGTCCATGCTCAGCAGATACCTGCTCGGCGCGAGAATCTCGTGCAGGAGCCTGATCTGTTTGTCCCAGATTTCGTAGACTTTCGGCTCGGACATGCAGACTGTCACCTGCCCACTGTTGATCGCCATGCCGTGATAGTAGCTTACCTTCAGGCGCCGGCCGTTACTGATTTTGCTGCCCGGCGGTATCTCGATCGCGACAGGCTCATGGTCGAACCGAAAGTTCAACCGCGGGTCCGCTATCGGAGCGTAATCTTTGTTCTCTTTATAGACCAGGTGAGTCTGCTCATCCTGCACCGTCACAGGCGTGCCGGGGCGTCTCAGAACGTTCAGCAGTCCGACCTCTTCGACTCTCAGCTCGTCGATCCAGAACCGGCCCGATTCCCCGCCCCATGCGCCGAGGTAGATTCTGACTCTGTCGAAACTAAGACTATTGAAACCCATCGTGACCTCGCGCCAGTCGGATGTAGACGGGACCCTCGGGTCCAGGGGGGCGATGTCGCGTCCGTCCGTGCTTAGGACCATAACGCGAAATGCTCCTTCCGGCTGAAGCGATTCGGTTTTGACCATACAGCTTACCCGATAGCACCGGTGTGGATCGACCTTTACTTCCTGCATGAGACGTGCGTGGCCGTGCTCGTAATTGCCGAAGTTCTCGAACCGAAGCGAGGCTCTGCCGCTGTTGAAAACTCTGGTGTCTATGAACGAAACCTCGCCGGGCCGGTCGTGGAAGTTGTATCCTTTAAGACTGCTGCCCTCGTATTGCTCGAATCCCGGATTTATGATCTTTGCCGTAGTGCCCGGGACGAAACGCGCCTGATTGTTTTCCACAACAAACAGGGCATCTTTTACAGGCAGGCCCGCCGCCAGGTTCTTGTCCTGAGCGAGTACCGAACCTCCGTATCCGGCGGAAAGGACAATCGGGATGATCTCGAAATCCCGCTGCTTGCAGAGCTGCCTGATCTGCTTAAGTCTTTCGAAGTATTCCGGGTCCCGGCCGTCGAGCCTGTCGAGCCCCGCTGCCAGAACCATGCCGTTCAGCCCGGATTCCGAGGCGGTCTTGACGATGTTCTTGATATCGACAAGGTCGCTGTCTCGCTGGAGCGACCTCGATACATAAACCCAGCGATAAGGATATTCCTGCCCCTGACATTCCGAACTGAGCAAAGCCGCGAACAATACAAGCGTTAGATATCTCATTACTCTGACCATTTGG
>DATKWR010000847.1:0-14852 GCA_035529475.1 Sedimentisphaerales bacterium
CAACGAACGGCCCGTCGTTGCCGTTGGCCTGACCGGCCAGATCCAGGCACATGACCTCGCCGCGATTGCTCACGATATAGACCCGGCCGCCTTCCACCACGGCGGGCGAGCAAATACCGCACTTGGGCCAGTCCCGATAAAGCATGGGGATGAACTTCGGGACAACGAGCTGCCAGCAGAGGCTGCCGTCCTTCTCGTCAAGGCACAACAATACGCCCCGGTCGCCCTTGTGCCGCGGGTCGCGAGGTCTTTCGTTGTTCGTGCCGATCAGCACCCTGCCGCCGGCGATGACCGGCGTGGAATACGTCTCCGTGCCCAGCGGCGCAACCCACTTGATGTTTGTACCGGCGCCGGGGTCGAAACTGTCGGGCAGACCCGTTTCGGCCGAAACCATGTTTCGCGAGTAATCCTGGCCCCACTGCGGGTGGTCCTCCGCTGAAGCAACGCCGACGAGGAACCCCAAAACACAAACCAGGGTCAGAGTAGCCGAGAACCGCATTCGTCCTTTGCGCATCAGGGATTCTAATTGCATTCTATGGCTTTCTGAGAATGTGACCGTTCACACGTTCGGTGCGACCGTTTGTAGTGACGCCATCAGGCGTTATTTTGAAATGCCCTTACGGGCACACTACAAACGGCTTAGGGCTTTTCCGATTTCGGCGTCTCAGTTTTTGCGGCGGCCTCAGCCTCTTTTTCCGGCTCTTCCTTGCGGCCGGCGTGACTCTTGCGGTGAGCCACCTTCGGCAGGCCCAGTAAAGAATCGCCCTCAGACCATCGTTCCTCATCTTTGAGCTGCTCAATACGTTCGGCCCGCTTCAAGACGTTGCGGTGCCGGCTCAGGGCGCCTTTGATTTTCAATGAAGGGTCAATTGACATTCAATACGTCTCCAAAAACTACTTCACCTTCTTGCCATACGCATCTGAAAAATAATTCGGTGCAAACGCCTCATAGCCGGGCGGTGCCTTTCCCTTGTACAAGGCTCCGACCTCTTTAATCTTCTGTATGGCTTTGTATCCGTCACTGCCGGGCGCGGTCGTGTTCTGGTATCTTTGCTTTGTCTGCAAAACATACCGGCCACTCTCCGGCACAATTTCAGTCACAATACCGTACGCAGCAAAATGCGCCTGCACCGGACCCAAATCCGCCATCGTATGGTAGTGAGTCAGAACAATAACATTGTCTCCGGTCGAAACCACAGGCTCGACCTTTTCAGGTTTCGGCCGTGTTCTTTCAACGGGTGCGACAGGCGGCGGTATATCGCTCGCCGTGCGGTTTGTCAGGTTTCCCGTCGGACCCTGCGGCGCCTGGCTGCCCGAAGGGGTCGGTCCCCCCTTTGGGGCGGCCAAACCAGCAGATTGACCGAGCCGATAGCTGGCCAGCAGCGCCAGCACCAGCACCAGCCCCGCGGCCACCGCGACCTGGTACGGCATCGAGAACTCGATCCGGCCCGCGTTCAACTGAACGAGCCTCGGCTTTCTCCACCATTTCGCGGGGCTTTTCGTCGCCGCCGGCTCGCTCTTCGGTACGGCGGCCGGCTCAGTTTCACCGGGCTTTTTCGGAGCCGGCTGCTCCGGAGCCCTGCTGGAGCCACTCTTCGACCGAGCCCTGCTCATCACCTCGTAGAGCGCCTTTTTACCTCGGTTCCGTGCCATAATGGAATCCGTTCAAGTTCCCGATACATCCGTTGCGGTATAATTATACCAATACGAGTTGAAAGCACAAGCGAATACCGGCCAAAAGATTGCGGAATCTTCTACAATATTTCAGCCTCAGTTTCAATGGAAAAATGGGATCTCGAAAATGGTGCGATTGCAGCCCGGCTCAAAATTTCCGCGTACAGGGGACTGTCCGCAGGGGACTGAAGGCTGCGATTTTGTGCCCGACCGAGAGGAGTCGGGCGGCCGCGGCGGCTAATAGTCTTTGAACTTTCTCATCCATTCGGGCCAGGTGCTTGCCTGGGCGCCGCCGGCGCTGGTCCAGAAACCGTTCATTTCAAACTCGCGGTGCCAGTTGAGCGTCCAGAGCTCCTTGATTCCAACAGTCCTGACGGACCAGTCAAGAAACAGGTGATTGTTGACGCCGTTGTGCCGGTCGATGGCGAAGTGCATCATTTCGTGATCGGCGCCCAGCCATTGACCGTTGAACTGAGGAGGGATGATCCGGGGAGACTGAGGACTACCATTCAAATAGAAAGGCCCGCCCCCTCTCCACATGCTGTCGCCAAAAACCGGTATCTGGTTTGATCCTTTGACGTCAATGGTCTTCCAGTTCCATACAACCGGACGATTCTGAATAGCCGACTGTCCAGACCGTGAGTTGTAAATCCAGCAATTTGCCCCGTAGCTGGCCTCTTCTCGCCGGTCTTCTATCCCCCCGGTCCCCATAATGTATGTCTTGTCGAAACTGCCGTTGTCGGCTTGGCTGTCGAGCCGCTTCGTGGCCATCGGGCATATAAGAATGCCCGCTTTCGTTCTGTAATAGGGCCGCAGGGCGACTACCCAGTTGCCGCGCGGCCAGCCAACGGGACCATCTTCCATACAGAAGTAGCCATCGTTGTCCTGGCAATAAATGTTCCATATCTGGGCCCACTGGTGCAGGTTCGCTTTGCAGGCGGCGGACCTGGCCTGTTTCCTGACTCGCTGCAGCGCCGGCATCAGTATTCCCATCAACAACGCGATAATCGCAATGACAACCAATAATTCGATGAGGGTAAAACCTCTGGTGTTCTGATCCCCGGCGATGCCGGTGCTTGGTGAGTCAATCCGCGTCGATTTGCACATACCACATAACCTCCCACTGTCGTTGAAGCCTTCCTGCACACATCATTTGGGATGCGCCCGGCCACGACGTTGTTCTTGAGATTTGCTGTCCTTCTTAAAAAATATATCCTACCACAAATCCCGGTTTTCTGCAACACAAAATTACAGAAACGCTGAGAAAATCAGACGAGCCGCCCGTCCTGCCGTTCCCGCCCCGAGGCTGCTCGCACGGGCCGGGAGCGACAATGCCGCATACAAAAGTCAATTTTCGCTTGACAAAGAAGCGGCGGTTTACTAATAAGAAGGTTTTTGACGCTACTGTCAGGGGTGTATTTACTGACGTTGGCTGACACGTTCAGCCGGTATGCGACGTTCGATTTATGGAGTAGTAAAGCATGTTACCAGTAAAGAAAACCAGTAAGTGCAGGACCCGCACCCGCCGTAGCCATCAGCGCCTCAAAGGGGTCAACTACGCGGTCTGCAAGAAGTGTGGACAGGCCAAGCTGCCGCATGCCGCATGTGAGAATTGCGGGTACGTCAACCCGAAGATCACCCTGAAACTTGGCAAAGAGTCCTCATAGGGGGCCGGCAGATATGCGAATAGCCATTGATGCGATGGGCGGCGACAATGCGCCGGCGGAAATCATCGCCGGCGCGCTGGAATCGATTGAACTGTTGGCAGAAGACGATGAGCTGATCCTTGTCGGCCCCGAGGACATAATCAAAGCCCATGTGCCCTCGTCGAAGCCACGAAAGGGGACGATCACCATCGTTCACGCGCCGGATATCATCGCGATGGACGATGTGCCGATAGAAAGCCTTCGTCGCAAGCCCAAGAGTTCCATCGCTACGATCGCCAAGCTGGCCAAAAGAGACCAGGCGGACGCGGTCATTTCGGCGGGCAATACGGGGGCCTGCGTGGCGGCCTTCCAGATGCGAATGAGGAACCTTCCCGGCGTCAACCGCCCGGGCATCGCGGTCGTCTTTCCCACGCCTGAAGGGCCGGTGACGATATGCGACGTCGGCGCCAACATCGCCTGCAAGCCCATTCATTTGTACCAGTACGGGGTCATGGCCGGCGTTTATTCAAAGCACCTGCTCGGCATCGAAAACCCCCGCGTCGGACTGATGAGCATTGGCGCCGAGGACGCCAAAGGAAACGAGATCGTCAAGAAATCACGGGAGTTCATGAAGGTCGATCCGAACCTGAATTTCATCGGCAATATCGAAGGCAGAGACATTTTCAAGGGAACCTGCGACGTTGTCGTTTGCGACGGATTCGTCGGCAACGTGATCCTCAAGCTCACCGAAGGGCTGGTCGAAGGATTGTTCAAGGCGATCAAGTACGAGCTGATGGAGGAGAAACTCCGGCTTGCGATGAAGTTCAAGCCGGTCATGACGAGGATTTACACGAAATACGACTATAACGCCTACGGCGGCGCACTGCTGCTGGGCGTTAACGGCACGGCTTTGATCTGCCACGGGTCGAGCCAAAGCCGGACCATAAAAAACGCCATTCTCGCCTCCAAAAAATTCTACACGGAGAAAATAAACGACAAGATAATTGAGTATCTGTCGAGATCTTGCGTAAGGACTGCTGATGGACAATCAAACTAAGGTTCGGCCCCCTTCCTACCGCGCGGTCATCACGGGTCACGGGTCATTCGCGCCGGAGAAGAAGCTGACGAATGAGGAGCTCGCCAAGAAGGTAGATACCTCGGACGAATGGATCACGACGCGGACCGGCATTAAGGTCCGGCATATTACCTCCGATAACGAAACCACCGCCTTTCTGGCCACGGAGGCCGCACGAAGGGCGCTGGCCAAAGCACATCTTGACCCGGCGGACGTCGAGCTGATCATTGTCGCGACGATCACGCCGGAGATGGTTTTTCCGTCCACGGCGTCCTTCGTGCAGCGCGCCCTCGGGGCCCACAAAGCATGGGTTTTCGATCTGGCCGCCGCTTGCAGCGGCTTTGTCTATGGTCTTTCCATTGTGCAGCAATTCATAGAAAGCGGCCGGCTCAGGAACGCCCTCATCATCGGGGCCGAGACGTTGACGAAGATTACCGATTGGACGGACCGGACAAGCTGCATCCTCTTCGGCGACGGCGCCGGCGCCGTGGTGCTTCAACGAGCGGACGACGGACGCAGAGGCATACTGTACAGCACCATGTACTCGGACGGCGAGCGATGGGAAGCGTTGAACTGCCAGGCGTACGGCTCGCGCCATCCGGCGTCCAAAAAACTGGACGACCCGAAAAAAATCTACATGCAAATCAAGGGCAGGGAAGTTTATCAGCAGGCCATCAGACGAATCGTTGAAACCGTCAACGAATGCCTCCATGCCTGCGATTTGACCCTCGACGACGTTGCGATGATCATTTCGCACCAGATGAACGCGAGAATCATCGAGTCCGCCTCCAAGCGATTGGGCCTGCCCGACGAAAAGGTCTTTATCAATATCAACGAATACGGCAATACGTCTGCGGCTTCGGTACCGATCGCCCTCGATGAATGCGCCAGGACGGGCAAGCTCAAGCGGGGCGATATCATGATCCTGGTGGCTTTCGGCGCCGGATTGACATGGGGCGCCAACGTGATAGTGTTCTGATGATTCAGGGGTTTACCCTGGAGCCATAGGCGCTGCAGGGAATTCCAGGTGAGAGACTCGAATTATGAAGACAGCTTTCCTGTTTCCCGGACAAGGTGCCCAAGCGGTAGGCATGGGGGCTGATATCAGCCATTCATTTCCTGCGGCGGCAAGAATCTTCGAGACGGCAAATACTATCGTCGGCTTCGATTTGCGCGGGATATGCTGCGAAGGTCCCGCCGAGCAGCTCAACAGCACGATCATCTCGCAGCCGGCCATCTTTACGGCATCCGCCGCCCTGCTGGAGGTTCTCAGAACGGAGCCGGCCACCGGCGGGATCCGTCCGGACGTGACGGCGGGTCTCAGTCTCGGCGAATACACCGCGCTCTACGCCGCAGGCGTGATAAGCTTCGAGGATGCCCTCAGACTGGTTCACAAGCGCGGGCAAGCCATGCAGGCCGCGGCTGATGCAAGCGAAGGGGCCATGGTGAGCATCATCGGCCTGGACGATGAAATCGTTCACCAACTCTGCGAACAGGCGGGTGAAGGGGACCTGCTCACGCCCGTCAACTTCAACTGTCCCGGACAAATCGTGATAAGCGGCGATAAGGCCGCCTGCCGCAGGGCCAAGGAGCTGGCCATAAAATGCGGAGCGATAAAAGTTGTACGCCTTGAGGTAGCCGGGGCGTTTCATACCGAAATGATGGCAAGCGCCGCCGAAATCCTCCGCGAAGCGCTGGCCGGTTGCCGGATCGCCGAGCCGTCGGAAACGAAGATCATCGCCAATGTCGATGCGCAGTATTACCGGACAAGCGAGCACATCAAAGAAGGTCTGGTCAGGCAGTTGACGCACCCGATTCTTTGGCAGCAATGTATCGAACGGCTTCTGGCCGACGGGGTCGAGACGTTCTACGAAATCGGACCGGGCAGGGTCCTGACGGGATTGATGCGAAGAATCGACCGAAAGGCAAAGATCATCAACGTCAGCAACGCGCAGGCGATAAAAGAAGTGTCGGTATAAGGCCTGGGGCCGGACGCCGGGTAGCATTTTTTCGTTTTGAGAATCTACTGGGAGATAAAGGATGTCGGAAAAGAGACTGGCTGTTGTAACCGGCGCCGCCAGAGGCATCGGCCGGGCCATCGTTCTCGAGCTGCTCAGGCAGGGACGCGTCGTCGCGGGACTGGACATCATGGCCGACCAGCTTCGTGAGCTTGAGACGGTCGTGAAAGAAGCCGGCTTCACGGTCGTGACAAAATGCGTGGACATCACCGATACGGCCGCCCTGACCGAAACGCTGGAGTCGCTGGCGGCGGAATATCACGGCATCGGCGTCCTGGTCAACAATGCGGGCATTACTCGGGACAAGCTGATGATGCAAATGAAAGAAGAGGACTTTGACAAAGTCATGAACGTCAACCTCCGGGCGGCTTTCATTGCCACGACGATCGCGCTCAAGTCCATGGTGAGAAACAAGTTCGGCCGGATCGTAAACCTCAGCTCCGTTGCCGGCGTGATGGGACAGGCCGGATCGAGCAACTACGCCGCGAGCAAGGCCGGTCTTATCGGAATGACCAAGTCGGTTGCACGCGAAGTCGGCAAGAAGAACGTCACGGCCAACTGCATCGCACCCGGTTTTATTATGACTGAAATGACAAAGGTGCTCCCGGACGCCGTCAAGGACGCGGCAAAACAGATCATTCCCGTGCGACGGTTCGGCGAAGTCGAGGACGTCGCCAAGGCGGTGGCATTTCTGGCAAGCGATGAGGCAGGCTACATCACCGGCCAGGTGCTTTGTGTGGACGGCGGCATGGCCATGTAAAAAAATTCAAAAAAATGTTTGTCGGCAGGTGCTTTTCTGAGTACTATAGCCCGCCGAACTAAACGGGCGGGACGCCTATGAGTGGCGGTCTTGTCGTTGCCCGGCGTCAAGTTAAGAAATGAATTCCTAATCTATTAGGGAGGATAAACAAGTGAGTGCTGATAGCGTGGATGTCCAGGCGATCGAAAATCGAGTCATCGAGATCATAAGTGAGCAAATGGGTGCGGATAAGTCCGAAATAACCCGCGAAACCTCCTTTATTAACGACCTGAACGCCGACTCGCTGGACACGGTCGAGCTTGTGATGGAATTCGAGGACGAGTTCGACATGAGCATTCCGGACGAGGAGGCGGAGAAGATTCAGACGGTCGGTGCCGCGATCGATTACATTGTCAACGTTGCACAATCCAAGAGCAAAGGGTAGCGAACAAATCCCGGTATGAATAGACGGCGAGTTGTTATTACGGGCCTGGGTTGTGTCACCGCTCTGGCTGAGTCTGCTGACGAGCTCTTCGCGGCGCTATGCGAGGGCAAAAGCGGTATTTCCACGATAGAGTCCTTCGATACGAGCGACTACCCGGTGCATTTCGGCGGCGAGATCAAGAATTTCGACGTCACCAGGTACGTGGACCAGCGGGAAAGTAAGCGGATGGACCGCTTTACGCAGTTTGCGATGGCTGCGGCGCGCCAGGCCGTGGAGGACAGCGGTCTGGATTTTTCGAAGGAAGACGTCTCTCGCGCCGGCGCCGTCGTGGGCACGGGAATCGGCGGCATCGGGGAAATTGAGGAGCAGCATATCAGGCTGCTGAACAAAGGCCCGGGGAAGGTTTCACCCTTTTGCGTTCCGCGACTGATGGCCAACGCGGCCAGCGGCAACATTGCCATTCAGTACGGTCTTCGCGGTCCCAACTTCTGCGTCTCCAGCGCCTGTGCCTCGGGCAACAATGCCATTGGCGAGGCCTTTGCCAACATCGTCTGCGGACGAAGTGACGTCATGATTACGGGCGGAGCCGAGGCGGCCCTGACGCCGGTGGGTCTGGCCTCGTTTTGCGCAGCGCGCTCGTTGAGCCTTCGCAATGACGACCCCCCCGCCGCATCGAGGCCGTTCGATAGGGACAGAGACGGGTTCGTTCTGGCCGAAGGAGCCGGCATCCTGGTCCTGGAAGAAGAAGAACATGCCAGGAAACGGGGTGCAAGAATATACGCCGAGCTCATGGGCTACAGCGCCACGGACGACGGCTATCACATTACCGCCCCGCTGCCGGACGGCGACGGCGCCGCAGCCGCGATGAAGCTGGCATTGGCCGATGCCGGCCTGGCGCCCGAGAAAATAGACTACATCAACGCACACGGCACTGGAACCGAGCTGAACGACCTTGCAGAAAGTTCGGCGATCAAGCGCATCTTCGGCAAGCACGCCTACAAGATTCCAGTCAGCTCGACCAAGAGCTCCATCGGGCACTTGCTCGGTGCCAGCGGCGCGGTTGAGCTTATCGTGTGCGTCGAAGCGATAAACAAAGCCACCATCCCCCCCACGATCAATCTTGAAAACCCGGACGAGCGATGCGACCTTAAGATGGATTACGTGCCGCTGGAGGCTCGCCAGGCAAAGATCAACTACGCCCTGAGCAATTCTTTTGGCTTTGGAGGGCACGATGCCTGCCTCGTCGTGGGCAAGGTTTAGGCCGTTTCACGGCCCGTGCCAGGAACCCTGCTCTGCAAGAATGTCTCATACCCGGCTGTCTGTACAGATGGAATGCGGTTTGCGGAGAGACCTAAGCACTTGAAATCACACTCATCTTCGATTATTCTCCGGCCGGAACAACCCCGTATCGAAACGGGGATGCAACGCAAGGATATGGCGATAAGATGAGCTTGGTTTTAGCTATTGCACTATTGATTGGCGGATTGCTCATTCTGTGGAAGTCCGCCGATTTGCTGGTGGCCGGCGCGGTGGGACTGGCCCGGCAGCTCGGCGTCAGTTCCCTGGTCGTCGGCCTGACCGTCGTGGCGATGGGGACTTCGGCGCCTGAGGTAGCCGCGAGCATCGCCGGTGTTTTTCGAGAGTCCGGCGGAGGGGACTTGGCCGTCGGGAACGTGTTCGGCTCCAACATCGCCAATCTGGCGCTGGTGGGGGGGCTGGTGGCACTGATTCGCCCGCTCGAAGTCAAGAAACTAACGCTACTGCGCGAGATCCCCGTGATGCTGGCCGCAGCGCTGCTGCTCTGGCCCTTGCTGCACGATTCGCATCTGGCCGCGTGGGAAGCCCTGATCCTGATGGCCGTCTTTGTGACATTAGTTCTCTTGACGGTTCGCGGGGCCAGGCGAGAAGCGGCGCAAAACAGAATCAACGCAAAGAACGCCCGGCAAGGCGCAATACACGAGCCGTCAGACACGTTCAAGAACACATTTTTCGTCTTTGTCGGCTTGGCCGGTCTGGCTCTGGGTGCAAAGATGGCGGTCGATGGAGCCGTTGTCGTCGGGACGCACGTCGGCCTGAGCGAGGCCGTCATTGCCCTGACCATCATCGCCCTGGGTACCTCCCTGCCCGAGCTTGTGACCTGTGTTGTCGCCGCCATCAAGGGCCATCACGATATTTCGGTGGGCAATCTGGTCGGCTCGAACATCTTCAATACGCTTCTGGTTACCGGCACCGCCGGCATCGTCCGGCCATTTGACGTCGGCCCCCGCCTGGCTGGAGGAGTTGATTACTGGATCATGATTGCCATCAGCGTGGGCTTTACAGCCGCCATCATCATCGGCAGACGCACCATAGGCCGGCTCGCCGGCGTGGTGCTGATCAGTGCATACATCGCCTACGTGGCCTACCTTCTGTTGGCGTAGCCCCGACCCGCAGCGGCCCCGCCGGCATACCCGACAATCCAACCCCGGACACCGTCGGCGACAATAGAATCATAGGGTGGCGGCTTGCCCCACCGTTATTCTTGTTGACCAACAGCCTCACATGGGCCAAGCTAAATCTACGAATGCCGACCGACGCAGTTTTGACGCATCTGTTTGGATATCCCTATGCGAGATGCGAGAGATATGAATGAGTGGCCTATTGTCCGGCCGGGCTCGCACCTTGCAGTTCGGTCAGCTTCTTGAGGACACGCTCACCGTGTCCTTGCGGCATCACTTCCGGCATATAGTGGCGAATGATACCATTGGGGTCAACAATCATGGTAGTGCGGATCACTCGGCCGTAATTCAAGTCCCCCAACGAACTTATTACCCACGCTCCATAGCGTTCCATCACCTGATGGTCCGGGTCGCTCAAGAGCGTAAGCTTAATACGATGCTTAGCGATGAAATCACAATGAGATTGAACAGAGTCCTCGCTGACACCCAGGACTTCGGCGTTCATCTCATGAAAACGGGGCAGAAGAACTGTGAAATCCTTTGCCTCAAGTGTGCATCCCATTGTGTCATCCTTCGGATAGAAGTAAAGCACGACCCACTTGCTCCTGAACGTGCTGAGTGTGACCGGCTTCTTGTCCTGGTCCGGGAGTGTAAAGTCAGGGGCTGGCTTGCCCTTAACCGGAGACACCACGGCGGCAGCCTCCTCTATCTCCTGTTGCTGCAGCGTGACATTGATATCCAGCGTCAGGTGGATTGGCTCCACCTTGACAGGCTGCATCTTCACCTCATGAGTGCAGCCGGCAAAAGACAACATTGCCAATACCACCACAGTCCAAAATCCATATTTCATGATACACCTCATTTCGTAAAAAATATATCCGTATTGTCTGCTTGGCAGTTCATCTACATTGTAACTGAAACTACACTGTTCGTAGTCTATGGGGGCATTACCTCTCCAGCTTATCTGTAGTCCGCTTAAGGCCTTGACCGACCGCTGTTCTAATGACCATTATTTTCCGCAGGTTCTCGTCAAAGCCGGGAAAGTCAAGAACAATTTCTTCAAACTCCACGGGGACCCTGGGATCTCGGCTTCGACCCCGTGTGGTTACCCGAGCGAGAATCCCATCCTTCTGCCTAAGAAAATCAATTTTGAACATGCTGTACTCAAAATCACGCAACCCCCTGAATATCTTATCTTGAATGCTCACCTCTACAGATTCCTGTAACATTTTCCCAAGCTGTTGTTCAAGTGCCTTCTGAACAATATTGGCCGGGTCACTATCTCCGAGTTTCCACGAGCCGTTCCCATTTGTCGCGTGAAGGAATCCCTCGCCTATCGTGAAATCAGCCAAGTTCGAACGGGACACGCTCGCTGGTATCATGCCGTACAGCGTGCCTTTGCCCGTCCCGCCCTGTCCAAAAGCCAGGCCAAATAGCTTGTCCATGTCCAGGCCGTTTGCGAAGAGTCTAATATCAATCTCTGGCTGGTTTGGGTCTATCCGCAACGCGCGGCTGTATACACGTCCACCCAGGCATCCCCATTCCGCGCGCTCGATCAGAAGCGCCGGCGGATCATCTTCAAAGCATAACGCAATGAATCCATCCTGCAACTGCAGTTTGCCCAACTTGAAGCTTTGGACTTCAAAACGTTGGTTACCCGGAGTAGAGATCGGAGAGAAACCCGTGATAGTCATCGCTCCATTTATACCTTCTGCCTGAGCCTGGTAGCGCTTGCTTGAGAGTGTAGTGTCAGTGGCAGCGATAGTCACCCGTGGAACGAGGTGTCCTCGCTCCAAACGCAAATTCCCCTTTAACGAGAAGTCGCCGCTCACAGTCAGACCGGTGGAATTGGCCAGCATCTTGATAGCAGTTTGTTCCTCCTCTATTCGAAACCCATCGCACGCAACCGAACAGAACCCTGAGGGCTGTTTTTCCTGGAGGTCTATATACCCGTTCGCATACAGTATTGCCTCTTTTTGAATGGGCCACTGCAACTGGACCCGACCCTCGCGCTGCTTCAAGTCAAGTGAACCAGAAATTGGCTTGAGTGTATCTCTATCCAGGGCGAATAGAGCCTCAGATTTGCCATTGAGCAGGGTGGCAGTGTCTAATGTAAGCATCGCTTCAAGGACTGCACCGGCGTCACCGCTTGGATTCAATTCTGCATTCAGTACAGCTCCTTCCAGAACTAACAATAGCCCTGATGAACCTAGCTGACACTCCAGCCCGTCAATTGCAAGTGTACCGGTCGCTGTACCCGGCTCCGAACCCAGGCTGGCGTCCACTGAGAGCCGAGCGCCATCAACTTTTGCCATAAGCATATCCTTAACCACCTGTACAGTCATGCCATCGGAATTTGCCTCCAAACAAATCCGTGTCTTCAAATTATCTTCATCGAATACGGATTCAACCGCGCTTCGGTCTTTGGTTCCCTGCAAGGCCAACTTCGTTTTCTCAATCATCAAGTTCCCGGCACTGGCAGAACCAAACTCCAATCCGCTTCCTGGAAGCACGTAGAACTCGCTCCATGCGTTCTTACAACTCCCTCTAAGCCTTACAACTCCTGAAAACTCTCGCAGCACTACTTCTGGCTGCCCCATTTTCAACTCGCCGGGAGCAAGAACTACCTGCAGCTCAGGAATTTCAAAGTCAGGTAAAGCTCTGCCGGGTAACCTCGACATATTCGTCAATAAGTGTCCGCTTATGCTAATCGCACCAAGCTGAGAGATGTCCAGACCCTTATCTGAAATTTTCTCCGAAACGCCCTTCGGGACATAACCCTCAAGCTCCCACGATATCTTTACCTGGCTCCCTTCGTCTTTTGGGCAAAGTCCGGCTGGCAATATTCCAGACAGCTCTTTCAACTGCCATTCTTCGCCCTTGGCCTCACCAAAGAGAGCAAATCCCTCTTCCATCTTTTCTAAGCTAAAATGCATTTCATTGGCGATGACATATCCGTATCGGACAGCGTCCGCAGTCAGATCGCAGCTTAGTTTCTCCAGTTGAGATTTGTCTTTCAAATCCACATGGAGCTGGCACTCTATCCCTTCCACATCCACTGGAGAATTAGCCAGAGCGGTCTTGAGCCACCCGTTCCCGGCGGTCAGCGAGAAGACTGCCAATCCATCATTCCCGGAGATCTCTCCCTCGAGTTTGACGTCGATCCGACCCGCTAATCTTGCCGGAAGATCAAACTCGCCTGTTGGCAGCGCTGTCATTAAAGCACGCAAGTCCAAGTCCTCCTTCTCCATGGAAAATGACAAGGACCTTTCATCGCTGAACGAAATGAGCCGCACATGCAGGGGAACGCCTTGAAGGTTTAGGTTCAGGTCGCTTTCCAGCCGACCGTCACCTGTGTTGACGATGGAACCATCGCATGGTATGCAAATGCGTTTTTTCTCCAAGTCAATTGATAACACACAAGAGTGCAACTCTATGAGGCCAAAAGGGTGGTCCACAGCCTCTTCACCGTTTCCCAATTTGAGTTTCGCCAATTCCCCCATCTCGACTTTCCCATCTCGAACGCGCAGAAGCAGTTGACCACCGGTGATCTGGACTTTCTTCAACTTTCCCTGTATCAGCGACCTTGGCGAATATTGGACGGCCACTGCTCCGATACATCCACAGCGATCCTTGTCCAAGTTCACATTCGCGAGTTCGGCGCCACGCCAGGAACAACTACGGACTTCCAGAGTCGCTTCTGGAAGCCCTATTTCGGCCAATCGCGAAAGGATCCTATGCCGCACAAGCCTGGGCAACACGACAACCTGCAAAAGCAACATTATCACTGCCAGTACAGTGAAAATCAGCAGGCGGTGAAGTAACTTTATCGGCCACCGCTTCATAGCCCCATGCTCTCACAAAGAGAAGTGCCGCAATTGCGTGTTCCAGCAGCTATAACGTATGTTGAAGGGCGAAGAAATGATTCCGCCCTCATCTTTTGCTCTTTTGAGAATACCCAGATGCTGCTGAAGCCAATGCTATCTTAAGAACCCCAAACTGCGAAGCAAGAAAAATTTTCGTAATCTTGAGATGTCTTCCATCGCTCTGTCCTCCGGTCTGTCCAACTGCAAAAGAGTACTGCAGTTGGGGATAAGTAAAAACACGGGATTTATTCAGGGGGATTCATTCAGGACAGGTATCGAATGTAGAAGTGTCAATTCGTGACTTAGTGGCTATGGGCAATTATGAAAAACAAAGCCAATTTCAAACACTCAGACAGCCTGCTCCGCCTGCGAGGGGAGAGATTGCCACCGCCCTTCGGGCCTCGCAACGACGGCCTGCGGCGGTAGGAGAAAACGATGTCAGAGGAGTTGCGGAAGAAGGCCAAGGTGCCAAGCTTGCCGGTCACAGCAAGTGCAACCGGCAAACTCAGCTTCGCGGAGGAGGGTATGAATAGCTTTGGTAAATCGACTTCGTCAAATCTTTCAATTGTATATGCCCATAATACAAATGTTTATCGGACGCCAAAACTATAGTAAAGTGCCACCCTAATTCTAAACATAACGCTTTTTCGGAGAAATTTTCTTCGGGAGCCGCTCCGCGTTATGCAGCGGGGGGGGGGGAAATAGGTTGAATTTCGGGCAGAACTGAAGAATTCATCAAAATGGTCCACGTCCTACTACCGCAAGAGCCTACCTGGAGGCTGTGCCGCAAGCGCCGTTCCAATCAGGCCGCGTCATCCCTGCTTTGGGTTACAGGAACTGCTCCAGACCTTTTCTGATCAGCATCACGGCGATTGCAGCCAGCAACAGGCTGGTGATTTTGGAGAGGGCTTTTGTACCGGCCTCGCCCAGAAACTTCATCAGTACGAAAGA
>DATKWR010000848.1:0-6548 GCA_035529475.1 Sedimentisphaerales bacterium
ACGTCGAGTCTCAGGGCGCCGCTCATTTTCTCGCGGATCCACGCGGCGTGCATCTGGGCTTCGGTCTCCGGCAGCTCGAAGACAAGCTCGTCGTGAACCTGGAGCAACGTAGTGACGGGCAGACTCTCGACTTCGATCTTCCGCTGAATCGCAAGCATCGCCAGCTTAATCAAGTCGGCTGCCGAACCCTGAATCACGGTATTGACGGCGAGCCTCTCGGCCTGGGCGCGTTTGTTGCCGTTTTTGCTGTGGAGATTCTGGATGGGCCGACGGCGGTGCAGAATCGTCTCGGCGTAGCCGGTCTGCCTGGCCCGCGCGACGCACTCGTCAAGGAATTCTCGAATCGAGCCATAACGGGCGAAATAATCTTCGATGAATTTTTTCGCCTCGGCCTGGCTGATACCGATCGACCGCGACAGCCCGAAGGCGCCCTGGCCGTAAATGATGCCGAAGTTGACCGCTTTCGATCGCGAGCGCATCTCGCCGGTCACGTCCTGCTCGGGCACGCCGAAAATCTGCGAAGCGACGAAGCGATGGATGTCCCGGTCGGCGGCAAACGCGGCCATCAGCGCCTCGTCCCTCGAAAAATGCGCCAGCAGGCGAAGCTCGACCTGCGAATAATCCGCGCTCAGGATGCAATCATCTTTCCTGCCCGGCACGAAGGCCGAGCGGACCCTGCTGCCCAGCGCCGTGCGGATCGGGATATTCTGCAGATTCGGGTTGCTGGAGCTGAGCCGCCCGGTCGCGGTAACGGTCTGGTTGAACGAAGCATGTACGCGCCCCGTTCGGGGGTTGATGATCGCCCCGAGCTTGTCCACATAGGTATTGCGCAGCTTGCTTAACGCGCGATACTGAAGGACCAGCTCGATCACCGGATGCTGGTCGGCAAGTTGTTCGAGGACCGCAGCATCCGTGCTTCGGCCCGCCTTGCCGACGCGCACCGGCGTCAGGCCGAGCTTATCGAAGAGTACCTCCCCGAGCTGCTTGGGTGAATCGATGTTGAACACCGCGCCGGCCCGCTCGTAAATCTGCTCGGTGACACCCGTGAGGGTCTCGCCGATCTCGCCCGACATCTTTCGCAGCACGCGCGTATCGAGCGAGACGCCGTTCCACTCCATCTCGGCCAGCACCGGAACCAGCGGCATCTCGACCTCTGCGAACAGCTTCTCGATCTGCGGCTCCTTTTCCAAAAGCTCCTTCAGATAGAGGTACAACCTGAAGGTGACATCCGCATCCTCGGCCGAGTATTCGCACGCCGCCGCCGTATCGACCATGTCGAACGTAAGCTGATTCTTTCCCTTGCCGATCAGCGACGAAAGCGGAATGCACGGGTAGCCGAGAAAGTCGGCCGCCATGTTATCCATCGAGTGACTTCGCTCCGGGTCCAGGCAATACGAAGCGACCATCGTATCGAAATAAATGCCTCGCATCGGCATTCGGGCGTTTCGAAGCACGAGCAAATCGTACTTGATGTTCTGCCCGATTTTTTTCACGTTCGGGTCGGCCAGCAGCGGCGCCAATTTCTCGCGGACTGCCTCGACGTCCAGGTGCTTCGAGCCCAGCGGTGCCTTGACGGGCAGATAAAACCCGTGCCCCGGCCGCCATGCAAAACTCATGCCCACCAGCTCCGCCCGCATCGCATCGACCGACGTCGTCTCGGTATCGACGGCAATGAGTTTGTGCCTGGCGAGCTCGGCAAAGAACTTCTCGAACTTCTCGGGCGTGTCGATGAGCTGATAGTTTCTCGTGCCGCGGATGTCGTCCTGCGTACCCGGTGGCTTCTCCGCAGCATCGGCAGCGAGTGGAGGGGCTTGAGGTTCTTTCGCCAGGCCCAATTGCGCAATCAGCCGGCTGAAACCCAGCTCGCTGAAGATTTCGGCGAGCCTGACCCGGTCGGGCGTCTTTAGCGTCAGGGCATTGTAGTCAATCTCCAGCGGAACCCTGCAATCGATCGTAGCCAGCTTCTTGCTCAGATAAGCAAGGTCTCTGTGCTCGCGTAAGCTCTCTGCCCGCTTTCCCTTGAGCTCGTGCGCGTGGGCGTAGAGGTTATCGAGCGATTCGTATTGTTGGATCCATTTGACAGCGTTAAATTCGCCGACTCCCGGGATGCCGGGAATGTTATCCGATGCGTCGCCCTGCAGCGAGAGTACATCGATAAACTGCTCCGGCCTCACGCCCATCTTTTCGACCATCGCCTGGACGTCGGTTTTCGCATCGGTCTTGATGTCGAATGTGCTGATACGCTCGTCCAGCAATTGCAGCAGGTCCTTGTCCTTCGAGCAGAGCAGACAATCGTAACCATCCGCGGCGGCCTTTTTCGTCAAGGTGCCGATGACGTCGTCCGCCTCGAAGCCATCGACTCGGAGCATCGGGATATTCATCGCTTCCAGAATCTGCTCGATCCGGCCGATCTGCCCCGGCAGATCATCGGGCATGGGGGGGCGGTGCGCCTTGTAGTCGGCATAAATGTCGCTGCGAAAAGTCTTGATCTTGCTGTCGAGCGCCACGGCCAGCAGGTCGGGCTTGCGGCGCTCGATCAGGCCCAGCAGCGCCATCGTGAAAATATAGACCGCCTTGGTCGGCTCGCCCGTCGGGCTGCTCAACTGCCCGCTCATCGGGGCGAAATAGGCGGCGTAAATGTGCGCGTGGCCGTCGATGATGTAAAGTTCCTTCGCCATCGCCGCCACTGTATGGGCTGGCCGGGGCGCTGTCAAGGGCGGCTCAGGCGATTTCAGGGATGTTCCCTGACTATCCCATCCAATGCAAAAATGATCCTTGCCAAGGCAAGCGGGCTGGTTTATGCTGGCAGGACAATGGCTTTTTGGATTCTGCCGCACAGTCAGGGAGTGACGCGATGGACATGCGAATCAGGTGTCTTGGCCGGGTTATTGGATTTCTTATGGTCGCGGGGTTAGCGGCGGCGGGGGGCTGCGCCCGAAAAACGCAGGCCCTGTTCACGCAGCCCGAGCTGATCACGCGGGGGCGGCTGGCCGTGCTGGGGCTGACCCCCGAACAGGAACAACTCTTCATGGCCACCTACACGAAGGCCTTTCCAGGCCAGGTCATCAGGTTCGTCGAGAGGAGCCAGTTGATGGGGATACTGAGCGAGCGGGACTTGCTGCGGGGCAGGCTCGATGACAGGGCGCGGGCCCGAATCAAGCAGTATCTTGATGTGGAGGCGGTCATCATCTGTGCGTACTACGACGCCGACCCCGATCAGGGCACAAAGAAGCTCAGCGTCCGGATCGTCGATAGCTCGAACGGAGCCATCGTGGGCTCGGTCATTACCGAGGGACGCGATAACTTCCAATATCACTGCGACAGGGCGATCAAGGCGATCAAGGCGGACCTTCAGAGCGGCAGCCGGTGAAATCCGCACTGAGATAAGGCAGCTAAAAGCGCCCCCCATGGAAAACATGGTTGTTCATCGGGCTGGATTACCAGTTCGGCAGTGAAACTTCTGACCACTCGCAACGAAAGAACGAACCGCACTCCGAAAAGATACAGAATAGTTTGAAGGAATTTGCTCTTTTGGATGTATATTATTGCGAGGACATGAGAAACGCGGGGCTGTCCCACAACCATGTGCGAACAGAGAGTCCGAACGTTGATGTGAGGTGCAGGCGCTCAGAGCGGCCTCAGGAGCGTCGTGAGGAAACGAATGCGTGGCTGGTCCGCTTAAAATGAAGGATGAGTAACAATGAGAACTCTATTCACTCCCCTGGCCAAATTGCTCGGCATTTTCCTGGCCTTTCGGCCGTTCTGTTACATCGCGTACATGCTTTACTGGCGACTTTCTCGCGCTGCCGTCGGGCAGGACCCTGTACAATCGGCGTTCATGCTTTCTTTTCCCATGCACATCGTCGGTTTGTTACTCGGTCTGCTACTGATCTTCAAAACTGAGAAAATCGCCGCCATTTTGAAGATTCCTTGCGATACCACAAATTCTATCATGATCGATTCCGATTCGGTGCTGCGCGTTGGACTGGTGCTGATTGGAGTCTATACCGTAGTACAGGCAGCTCCGACTCTGATTGGTGCAATCGTATTCATTTTACAGCAGGCAGGCAAAACGCCGGGCATATATCAGGACAAATTCTGGACTTCCATGTTACAAACGGTGCTCGGAATCTGTCTCGTGCTTCAAGCTCATCGGCTGGCAGAATATCTCAATATACCCAAGAGCACGTAGGTGGGGTTGAACAGCACGTTTCTCACTTTCAATAAGACGTGCTCCTGTGATCTACCCCGGCGATGGTCGTCTATTCTTCGGTGAAGCGTGGCGTAACTCAGTAGGACGGGTTGAGGCCGCTGTCGATAGTCAT
Source organism: Sedimentisphaerales bacterium (assembly GCA_035529475.1). Lineage (GTDB taxonomy): Bacteria > Planctomycetota > Phycisphaerae > Sedimentisphaerales > Anaerobacaceae. The sequence continues at coordinate 4,326 of DATKWR010000848.1, forward strand.
GCCTTGTTTGTCAGCTCGAGGTTGTCGAGGTAGAAGACGGTTTGTTTTGTGGCGTTGCTGGTAAAGCCGAGCCAGGTGAGCTGCTCGAACTTCTCATTTGCGTTTCGCAATCCCGCGAACTCTTTGGGTGGCCAGCCCGGCAGCGTCACCGCCATGTCCCACGTTTTCGCGCTGTCGCCCAGGGCGGCGGTAATCTCGACGTGAATCCACTGCTCAACGGGCAGCTCCAGCATTGTCACGCCAGCGACTTTGAGCCGGGTTCCGTCGATGGTGAAGCTCGGCCCGACGCCATAGGGCGTGGTGCGCCAGTCCCGCCATTCGTGATTGATCTGGACGCCCGGGCCGATGCGGATATCGAACGCGCAGCGCGTCGTTCCGTTGGCGTGGTTGGGCATATAGACGCAATGCGGATTGTACGACTGCTCCAGGCCCGGTGCATCGAGAATCTTGAGGCTGTGCGTGCCGCCAGCGGCGGCTTCGTCGGTCACGACAATCGCGTCGCCTTTGTTCTCGACGTGGCACTCAGCGCCGGCGGGACGCTGCCCGACGGGTGTGGTCTCGAAGCCGTCATGGACGGAAACCGGCGGGGGGGCGGGTGCGATCCGAAGCGGCGGATACTCCACGTTCGCGGCTTTGTCAACCCAGGCCCGGTCGCCATAAACACCCGCTCTGGTATAGTCGAAAGGTTTAAAGCCGATGTTCAGCGCAGGTGACTCGCGGCTTATCCGGAAATCGTACTCTTGCGGATTGGCGAACAGCGGATCGGCGATAATCGAATTTTGGTCATACCCCTTTTGCTGCCACTGCTCGAACGTCAGCCCGGCGGGTTTGATCGGCTCGCCGCTGGTGTTCCAGTAGCAGTTCCTGTCCATCACAATGTTGACCTCCGTCCAGCGGCCCGAGAGCAGGGACCCCTTGTCCCAATACACGATGTTATTCTCAAACGTGAAGGATAGATGCTGCTCGACGCGCGTGGCCTGGAGCTGGTGCTCTTTGCTGAACGCGAAGATATTGTTACGGACGATATTTTCTTTGCCGTAATGCTGGTGGAAGCCGCCGGTCTTGGTGTTATAGACGAGGTTGTTCTCCATGACAATGCCGGTGCTGCCCTCGTCGGTGTAGAGGCCCCAGCCGCCGTAATCGTAGGAATAGACGTCGTGAAAGACGTTGTCGCCGATGACGGTCCCTTCGGAGGGGCCGAGCGTGTAGATGCCGCCCATGTCACTGAGCACGCCCCAGCCGATGTGGTGCACGCGATTGAAGCGGATTGTGTTGCGTTTGGCTAAGCTCTCGGCATAGCCCCACCGCCAGCCGACGGAGATGCCGGTGTAGAAAAGGTCGCCGATGTCGTTGTGCGTGACGGCATTGTCGCTGCTGTGGCCGATCCAGACGCCGACCGCGCACGGGAAGATGCGTCCGCCCGAGCGGATGATATTGTTATCGATGGTAACGTGGCTGGTGCGTTCGTGCTCGTTCGGGGCGATTTCCGTCTCGCCGATTCGCACGCCGCCGGCGCCAAAGTCGTAGAGGTAGCATCGCTGGAGCCGGCAATCCCGGCAGCCCCGGCGGAACCAGACGACGTATCGGCCCACGTGGGCGATTTCGCAGCCTTCGATGGTGACGTTGCGCGCCCCGTCGGCCATGACCGCCGCGTCGATGCGCGATGCGGCCTGGCTGGCCTCGAAACCTTCGGGCGCGGTCAGATACTGCCCATGCCGGAAGGTCAGGCCCTTGATCGTGCCGTGCTCGACGTACTGCTGAGCAGCCACGTCGCCCTCGAACTGGATGAATTTCTCCACTACGGGGGCGACGACGTGGACTGTGGCCATATTCTCGTCGGGCAGCGGTCTGTAATAGAGCGTACCGTCGCGGGCGAGGAACCATTCGCCCGGCGCATCGAGGGCCGCCTGGAAATTCTCCAGATGGTAGCGCGTGTTCTTCCGCCACGGGTTCCATGATTTCATGCCCTGCCCGCTGGTGATGATTGTGCTGTTCTTCGCGTCCACCTCGTCGATAAATCGGCGCGTGTTGTCCCATTTGTGATAGACGACCATGGTGACATCGTCGAGTTGCCTTTGGTCGAGGGCCAGCAGCGGCGCGATATCTTCGGGCCTGGCCCGGACCGTCTGGCGGGCCTGCGTCGCCGTTCGGCTCCTGCCCTTTTCGAGGATTTGCTCGGCGATGTCCGACATGTAGTAGTAGAATTCATTCGGCGTGCGAGCG